>JAHENO010000194.1 GCA_018609945.1 Haloarculaceae archaeon
CCAAGAGACGGACGAACTCTTGGTTGTCTCGGATACGACTGAACTTGTCTTTCCGAGACATCCATCAAAGGAAGGTCTCGGCGATATCGGCACGTCTGAAATGGATCTCGAAGGCGTCAAAGTCCACTGCGGGACGTTGAACGCGAATGTAGAATACGAACCTCCTGCCGGAGAGTCCGGCCAGAGCGGGAGTCCACGCGAAAGCCCCACCCTCACCGAAGCGAGATCGTCAGACCGAGCGAAGTAGGGTGGGGTAGTTTACAGGCTGTCGCGGATCTTGTCGAAGAAGCTCTGGTCGACGTCGATCTCCTCGCCGCCGGCCTCGGCGAACTGCTCGAGGGCCTCCCGCTGCTCGTCGGTCAGACGCTCGGGTGTGACTACCTGCACACGGACGTAGAGGTCGCCCTGCCCACGCCGCTGCAGACGGGGCATCCCCTTGTCCCGGAGGCGGAACTGTTCGCCGCTCTGGGTGCCCGACGGCACGTCGAGTTCGACGGCGCCATCCAGCGTCTCGACCGTGATGGTGTCACCGAAGACCGCCTGCGGGAACGAGATCGCGGCGCTCGTGTGGAGGTCGTCGCCGTCCCGGTCGAAATCGGGGTGGTCGGCGACCGACACCTCCACGAGGAGGTCGCCGTTCGGCCCGCCGCGTTCGCCCGGCGCACCCTCGCCGTCCATCCGGAGCGTCTGACCGTCGCGGATGCCGGCTGGAATCTCCACGGAGAGCGCGGCCTCGTTGCGGACGATCCCGTCACCGCCACAGGTCGAACAGGTCTCGTCGTAAATGGTTCCCTCGCCCTCGCAGCGCCGACAGGTCGTGGTCTGTTGCATCCGGCCAAGCGGCGTCTGCTGGACGGTTGTCGTCTGGCCGCGGCCGTTGCACTCGGGACAGGTATGCGAGCCGGTTCCCGGGGGGTGGCCCTCGCCGTTGCACTCGCTGCACCGCTCGGGCCGGCGGACGGTGAACTGTTTCTCGGCGCCGTGATACGCCTCTTCGAGGTCGATCTCCAGCGCGGTCTTGAGGTCCTGCCCCTGCCTGGGTCGGTTCCGCGACCGGCCGCGACCGCCCCCGAAGAACTGCTCGAAGATGTCCTCCATGTCGCCGAACGGACTGCCCCCCATGCCACCCATGCCCCCCCGGGCGCCGCCGCGGCCGCCGTCGTCGGTCGCGCCGCGCTTCTCGGCCTTCACGAACCGGTCGTGGCCCATCTGGTCGTACATCTGTCGCTTCTCTTCGTCGGTCAGCACCTCCTTCGCCTTCTTGGCCTTCTTGAATTTCTCCTCGGCGTCCGGGTCGTCGCTGACGTCCGGGTGGTACTTCCGCACTGCCTCGCGGTAGGCCTGCTCTATCTCCTCCTCGGAGGCGTCCCGCGAGACACCCAGCACGTCGTAGAAGTCCTCCGTCATCACTTGGTGCGTTGTTGTCGGTTCGGATACTTGAATAACCCGGGTCGGCGCTCGCGGTTCGCCCCCCGGTTCCTGTCCCTGGCAAACGCTTACCACGCCCCACCGCCACAATGGGGCATGGCCGACTCCGAGTACGTCCGCGTCGCGGACCTTGCGGATCTCCGTGACTCCGGGCCGGAAGTCGTCTCGCCAGCCGGCCACGCCATCGCCCTGTTCCACCACGAGGGCGAGGTGTACGCCGTCGACAACCGCTGTCCGCACATGGGCTTTCCCCTCTCGAAAGGAACCGTCGAGGACGGCCTGTTGACCTGCCACTGGCACCACGCCAGGTTCGAACTCGCCGAGGGCGACACCCTCGACATCTTCGCCGACGACGTCCAGACGTTCCCGGTCGAGGTCCGGGACGGCGACGTCTACGTCGACCCCGACCCCGAACCGGACGTGCCACCGGAGACCCGCTGGCGCAACCGCCTCGTCGACGGGATGGCCGAAACCCTCTCGCTGGTGCAGGCCAAGGCCGTCATCCATCTGGACGACCTCGGCGAGGGGTTCACCACGCCGGTCGAGACTGCCGTCGAGTTCGGGACCACCTACCGAGCCGACGGGTGGGGGCGCGGGCTGACGACGCTCGGTGCGATGGCGAACCTCTACGACCGCGTCGACCACGCCGAGAAACTCCGGGCGATGCACGTCGGCGTCGGGGCAGTGGCTGACAACTGCTCGGGCGAACCACCACGGTTCGACCAGTACGCGCTCGGCAACCGCGACCTCACCAAGGCTCGCCTCAAATCCTGGTTCCGCGAGAACTGCGAGGTCCGGGACAGCGATGGCGCCGAGCGGACGATCCGCGCCGCGGCCGCACTGCTCGACCCCGCAGACATTGCCGAGATCATGGTCGCTGCCGGCACCGACCACCTCTACATGAACGCCAGCCACACGCTCGACTTTCTGAACAAGGCCTTCGAGACGCTGGATCACGTCGGCTGGGAGCACGCCGAGGACGTCCTCGCCACCACGGTCGAGCAGTTCACGGACGCCGCCCGCGCCGAGGAACGCCCGGAGTGGCGCCAGCCAGTCGACGTCGCGGCCCTCTGTTTCGAGGTCCACGAGGACCTGGACGACCTCTGTGAAGCCGGCGCGGGCCGCGCGTGGGACCGCCCCGATGGATTCGTCGAGACGCTCCTCTCGGAGGACCCCGAAGCTATCGTCGACGCGCTCCGCGCGGCCATCCGGGAGGGAGCGACTGGCGAGCAGCTAGCGCAGGAGGTCTCGCTGGCGGCAACTCGCCGAGTCGCGCAGTTCGGCACGAGCAACGAGTTCCGTGACTGGAACACCGTCCACCACACCTTCACGTACGCCAACGCCGTCCACAGTCTCGCGAGGCGGACCGACGCCGACGAAATCTATCGGGCCTGCGTCGACGCGGCGATGAGCGTCTATCTCGATCGGTTTCTCAATCAGCCCCCGGCACCAATCCCCGACACCCAAGACAGCGACCGCGACCCTGAAACGATCCGCGAGGAACTGCTCGGGACCTTCGACGAGACGGAATCGGTCGACCGGGCTGGACGGCTGGTCGCAGAACACTTCGCCGCTGGCGGCGATCGCGACGCTCTCGTCAGGACGCTGGCCCACGGACTGCTGCGGGAAGACGCCGACTTCCACACGCTGCAGAACTTCGAGGCGGCAGTCAGCCGGTTCGATTGTGCCAGCGACGAGCGCGAGCAGCGGCTGGCACTCATCGCGACTGCCAGGTACCTCTCGGCGCACTTTCCCACACGGCGCGAGCGCGAGCAAACCTTCAATATCGCCCGCCGTCTCCACCGCGGCGAGTCTCTGCACGCCGAGTGATGTCCGTCAGCTGAGTTACTCTTCGTCGGACTCCTTCTCGAGGGCCTCGTTCCGAAGACGCCGACACCGGTCGGTTTCCGCGCGCAGCTCCGGAACTTCGGTCGGTGAGCCCGACTCGTCGACGGCGACGAACACGAAGTACGAATCCGTGGTTTGCTCGCGCTCGCCGGTCCGGGGTGCTTCCCGGAACGCCCGCAGGCGCACGCGGACGCTCGTCCGTCCCGCCGCGTATGCGTAGGATTCGATGACGCAGGTGTCCCCGCCCGGGATCGGGCGCTCGAAATCCAGCCCCTCGATGCGGGCGGTCACGCACGACTCCCCGGCGTGGCGCATCGCTGACATCGCGCCGATCTCGTCCATCCACTTCACGACGTTGCCACCGTGGGCCGACCCGTAGTTGTTGGTGTGCGTGGGCTGGACGCGCTGCCTGTTCTCGATGTACGTGTCGCTGACTGTCGGCATACTGACCCACCGGGCTCACCGAATAACCGTCTTCGGTGATGCCGCCGTCGGGACTGGACCGCCGGCGAAAAGACCTCGTTACTCCTCGTCGTCGTCTTCCTGAACGTCCTCGAAGTCGGCGTCGACGTACTCCTCGCCGGCACCGGCACCCGCTGCGCCGCCGGGACCCGCACCGGCGCCTGCGGCACCAGCGCCCGGACCGCCGGCAGCGCCGCCGGGACCTGCGCCCGCGCCCGCGGCGCCGGCCTGGGCCTGCTCCTGGTAGACCTGTTTGCCGATCTCCTGGAGCTCTTCGGCCAACTGCTCGGTGACCTCCTCGATCTCCTCCTTCTCCGCGTCCTCGTCTTCGAGGATCTCCTCGACGTCCTCGATGGCGTCCTCGATGTCGGACTGCAGGTCGTCGTCGACCTGCTCCTCGTTCTCGTCCAGCAGGGTGTTCGCGCGCTGGACCGTGCTCTCGGCCTGGTTGCGTGCCTCGATGCGCTCGCGGCGGCGCTGGTCCTCCTCGGCGTGTTTCTCGGCTTCCTCCTGCATCTGCTCGATCTGCTCGTCCGAGAGGCCCGCGCCGCCCTCGATGGTGATGTCCTCCTTGTTGCCAGAGCCCTTGTCCTCGGCCGAGACGTTGACGATGCCGTTCTCGTCCAGGGCGAACGTCACCTCGATCTGCGGGACGCCCGCCGGCGAGGGCGGGATGCCCGTCAGCATGAACTCCCCGAGGAGTTCGTTCTCCTCGGCGATCTCGCGCTCACCCTGGAAGACGCGGATCTGGACCTGCGTCTGGTTGGCCTGGGCGGTCGTGAAAATTTTGGACTCCTCGGTCGGGATGGTGGTGTTCTTCTCGATGAGTCGCTCGAAGAGGCCGCCCTTGACCTCGACGCCCAGCGAGAGCGGCGTCACGTCCACGAGCACGATGTCGTCGACGTCACCCGAGAGCACCCCGCCCTGGATGGCCGCGCCCAGCGCGACCGCCTCGTCGGGGTTGACGTTCTTCTTTGGCGCCTGGCCCGTCAGCTCCTCGACTTTCTCCTGGACCTGTGGCATCCGCGTCGACCCGCCCACGAGGATTACCTCGTCGATGTCCGACTTGCTGTAGCTCGCGTCCGCCAGGGCCTGCTCGGTCGGCCCGACCGTCCGTTCGAGGAGGTCCGCGGTCAGGGACTCGAACTTCGCGCGGGTCAGCGACGCCTCCAGGTCCTTGGGGCCGTCCTCGTCGGAGGCGATGAAGGGAAGCGTGATTTTCGTCTCCTTCCTGTTGGAGAGTTCGACCTTTGCTTCCTCGGCGGCCTCGGTCAGCCGCTGGAGGGCCTGCCTGTCTTCCCGGAGGTCGATGCCGTGTTCGTCGTAGAAGTCCTGGGCGAGCCAGTCGATGATGGCCTGGTCCCAGTCGTCGCCCCCGAGGTCGTTGTCGCCGTTCGTGGCGACGACCTCGTAGACGCCCCCGCCCAGATCGAGGATGGAGACGTCGAAGGTGCCGCCGCCGAGGTCGAACACGAGGACGGTCTGGTCGGATTCGTCGTCGAGCCCGTAGGCCATGCTCGCGGCCGTGGGCTCGTTGATGATGCGCTCGACCTCGAAGCCGGCGATCTCGCCGGCGTCCTTGGTGGCCTGGCGCTGGCGGTCCGAGAAGTACGCCGGGACCGTGATGACGGCCTTCTCGACCTCCTCGCCCAGATACTCCTCGGCGTCGCGTTTGATCTTCTGGAGGATCATCGCCGAGACCTGCTCGGGGGTGTACTCCTCGCCGTCCATCTCGACCGTGTAGCCGTCCTCGCCCATGTGGCGCTTGATCGACTCGACGGTGTTCTCGGGGTTCTGGATGGCCTGGTTCTTGGCCGGTTTGCCCACCAGCTGTTCGCCGTCGTCGAAGGCGACCACGGAGGGTGTCGTGCGGTCGCCCTCGCCGTTGACGATGATCTCGGGGTCACCGCCCTCCATCACGGCGAACGCGCTGTTCGTCGTGCCGAGGTCGATGCCGAGAATCTTGTTGCTCGCCATTGTTGTCGAACTCTATCCGATTGTATCGGTTAAAGGTTGCTAGATGACACGGATTCCGGCCTCGTGCGGCCACCACGCGTGCCCGCGGTTTTCTCGACCAGAGCTGTGCGCGCACGGGCCAGTTCCGTCCGTGATCGCCCTGCGTTGCCGGCCAGGTGCCCGCTCACTCCGCCGTCGAGTCCTCGCCCGCGTCACCCTCGTCGCCGGATCCGTCGCTGACGACGACCTGTGCCGGCCGGATGACCTTCCCCGCCATCTCGTAGCCCGGCCGGTGGCGTTCCGCGATGGTCCCCTCGGGCTGGTCGGACTCGATCGTCGCGAGCGTCTCGTGGCGCTGGGGGTCGACCTCCTCGCCCGGTTCGGGTTCCAGACGCTCGACGTTCTCGCGTTCGAACTGTTCGTCGAACTGCCGGAGCGTGGTCTCGACCCCGTCGCGGATGTCGGCGTCCTCGTCCTGATCGAGGGCGCGCGCGAGGTTGTCCCGGACGTCGACCAGTCGCTCGACGAGGTCCTCGGTCGCCCGCTGCTTTTCCTCGGCGAGGCGCTCCTTCTGTCGCTTCTTGTAGTTCTGGAAATCCGCCTGCTTGCGCTTCAGGCGGGATTCGAGGTCCGCGACCTCCTCGGCGCGGTCGTCGAGTCGCTCCTCGAGTGTCTCGACCCGCTCGCGAAGCGTGGCGACCAGCCCGGCTATCTCCTCGGTGTCGGCACGTTCGACCCGTTCGAGGAACTCCTCCTCGACTTCCACGTCGGAGACGGAGCCTTTCCCCTCCCCGTCCGTGTGCTCCCGGGGGAGCACGTCCGCGATTGTGTCAGCCAGTGTCCCCTCCGGTTTCTCGCCAGCGTCACCGTCGGTGTCCCCGGCGACATCCCCGTCAGCCTCGTTCACGTCTTGTTCGCTCATACCAGTAGGAAGCCGTCTCGCGGATAAAAGGGTTCAGAAACCCCGCCGACAGTCTCAAGCCACGGGGCCGCCAGCCTCCGGTGTGGACTCGGAGTTCGCGTTCGAACTGCAGGTCTGTGCGTGGGCCGAGCGCTTCTGGCCGCCCGAGGACCGGGACCGGTCGGTCGTCGTCGCGAGGCAGCTGGGCACGCGGCTCCGCCGCTGGGACACGCTCGTGATAGAGTGCCACCCCGACGCCCTCGCCGAGCGCGCCCGCTTTGGGCCGCGGCGCCTCGATTCGGACCTGCTGCACGTCGTCCGGCACGCCCCTGCCGAGTGGGCGTGGTACCGCGACGCGCTCCCGGACCCCGGCTATCCCTGGCGGTACGTCCGGGAGGCAATCCACCGCGCGAGCGACCGGGGAATCGTCGAGACGCGCCGCCGGGGCAACCGCATCCACCTCCGCCGACGGTGGCCCTACCCCGACTGGGTCGACCGCGTCGTCGCCATCGAGAACAAGCCCGACCTGGACGCGAGCGCCGCCCGCAGGCTGGCCCCGCAACTGGAACGCGACGTCGCCCTGGGGCTGGCAGACGAGGTCTGGGTCGCCACCGCCGCCACCGGCGAGCGTGTCGAACCAGCCCTGCTGGAGGACATGCCCGTCGAGGCGGGAATCCTCACCGTCGAGCGGGGCGACCGGGGTGCGGACGCCGTCGACGTCGCCTGGCGCCCTCGGCAACTCCGGGTCGGCGAGCCGGGCACCAGAATCGTGGACCGGCCGGACGGAACCGGACGGGACGCGTCGGCGGCCCGCTTCGAGTACGCCGACCCAGACTGGAAGGCAGCCAAGCGCCGCGAAATCGCCGAGCGGGCCTACGAGCGGGGGTGGCGGTCCTACGCCGACGCGATGCGCCCGGACTGCCGGCACTTCCGGCTCGAACCGTGCGAGGGCGTCGCCAGACCGTACTGCACGGCCAAATCCTGTCACCAGACCGCTGCGGAGTGTGCCGGGTCATGCCCGGAGTTCGAACCCGAACCGCCCGCCTGGCGGCAGCGCGGGTGGCCCATCGAGGGTGGCCCCGGTGCAGCCATCAAGCGCCTCCTCGCGGGACAGCGCGCGCGCCAGCGTCCGGGTCTCGATGAGCAGTCCCGGGAGGGCTGACGCTCGACCCTCTCGCACGGTAAGGCTACGCCTCGACGGTGTCCCGAACGGTGATCGATTCGCGCTCCAGCGCCAGCCGGAACGTCGGGACAGTCTTCCGGACCCGCTCGACAGCGCCCTTGTCGACGAGCGTGTGGAGCGCCGAGCGCACTTCGTCGACCGACGGGTCGTGTCCCGCAGCGCGGAGGTCCTGGAGGGTGGCGACGACGCTCTGTGGTTCCCCCTCTGGGCCGGCGAGGATGTCCAGGATGGCGACCTGGAGCGGCGTCGCGTCCACCAGCCGTTCGCCGTCGTCGACCGCCTCGCCGTCGACCAGTGCTTCCGCTTCCGGCGTCGCACAGATCAGGCTGTCCTCGTTGCGGTAGTAGTATTCCCCGAGCTCGGACTCGAGGTAGCTGTGGACCTCGCTGCCGCTGTCGAGGTCCCACCGTTCCTGGAGCGCGGCGTTCTTCGTCGGCTGGAGTGCCACCACGTCCGCCAGTCGCTCGCGGGCCTGCTCCGAGAGGGTCATCACCAGCCCCTATTCCGAGCGGGTACATCGGCGTTGCGGAATCGCCTCGCGACCGTCGTTAGGGTTCGATCCCCGTTTCCTCGCGCGACCGGTCTCTCTCACCCACATCCCGGCACTACAGTTCCGTCAGCGTCTCCGCAACGTCGTCCCAGTGGCTGCCCCGCCAGAAGTGCTGCCCGCAGTCGGGGCACCGCCACACCGCCATCTCTCCCGGGTCGGGGGCGTACGCCGGTGTGGGGTCCGTCGTCTCGACGCGTGCCAGGGCGGCGTTGCAGACGCCACACCGCTGCGGCTCCGACGGCAATGTGAGGTCGAATCCCGCTGTGGCCAGTTCGCGGAGTTGGTCCTCGACTGCCCGTGACTCGAGCAGGACGCTTTCCCCGGCCCGTCGGGCCAGTTCTCTGTCCCGTGTGACGATCAGCCGGTCCTCGCTCGCGGCCAGATCCAACAGCGCGTCGTCGGCTTCGACCCCCTCGTCGAGCGCGTAGGCGACGTCGTACCCGCACATCCGCAGGTAGGTGGCGAGTTTTCCAAGCATCGTATCGAGGAGGAGCGGTCCGGACGACGCCTGTCGGTCCTGGCGGTCGGTCATCCGAGGAACGCGCGCACGCCGTCAGCGTCCCGGGCGTTGAGGACATCCGCCGGCGTGGCCCACCCGCGACGGGCCGTGTGGACGCCGTACCGCACCAGTTCGTAGGCGCTACTCCGGTGGGCGTCCGTGTTCACGACGACCGTCGCGCCCGCGTCGATCGCCGTCTGGACGGCACGCCCCCGCAGGTCCAGGCGCCGTGGATCGGCGTTGATCTCCAGGGCCGTGTCGTGGTCGGCCGCGACGCTCGCCAGGCGCTCTATATCGACATCGAGACCGGCCCGCTCGTTGATCCGCCGCCCCGTCGGGTGGCCGACCACGTCGACCGCCGGGTGCTGTGCGGCGGCCACGAGGCGGTCGGTGCCGTCCCCGTCCAGGGCGGCGTGTGGCGAGGCGACCACGAGGTCGAGCTCGGCGAGGAGGTCGTCAGCGACCGACACGGACCCGTCTGCCGCGATGTTCGCCTCGACGCCGGCGAAGACGGCGATGGCCGCGTCGTCCGCGACCGCGCGGACCTCGGGGAGTTGCTCGCGTATCGTCGCGTCGTCGAGGCCGACGCCCCCGACCATACCGGGGCCGGTCGCGTGGTCCGTGATGGCCACGTAGTCGTGGCCGAACTCGGCCGCGCCCCGGACCATCTCCGCGATGCTCTCGGTGCCGTCCGACCAGTCCGTGTGCACGTGGAGGTCGCCGCGGATCCCAGCCAGCGAGAGCAGGTCCGGCAGTTCGCCCGCGGCGGCGGCCGTGATTTCGCCGCGGTCCTCCCGGAGTTCGGGCGGAATCCACGGCAGATCGAGCGCCTTGTACATGCTCGCCTCGGATTCGCCCGCGACCCGCTCGCCGGCGCGCTGGCCCTCGCTGTCCGTCTCCGAGACGTCGAACACGCCGTACTCGTTCATCTTCAGGTCGCGGTCGATGGCACGGTTGCGCAGGGCGACGTTGTGATCCTTGCTGCCGGTGAAGTACTGGAGTGCGGCGCCGAACTCCGCGGGCACGACCACCCGCAGATCGACCCGGACGCCGCCCGCCCGGACGCTCGCCTTGCCGGTCCCGGCCTCGATCACCGTCTCGGCCTCGGGCCAGTCAGTGAACGCCTCGACGACCGCCTCGCCGTCCTCGCTGGCCGCCAGCACGTCGACGTCGCCGACGCTCGGGGCCCACCGGCGGATCGACCCTGCGAGTTCGCACTCCGTGACGGCCGGGACGCCCGCGAGATACTCCCGGACCGCTTCACCCCGTGGACGTGCCTCGGTGAGCAGCGACCGCTCGTGTGCCTCGCGGGCGAAGGGGATGCCCTCGAGGATGTTCGACTCGGTCTTGGCACCGAACCCGTCGAGGTCGCGTATCTCGCCGGCCGTTGCCGCGGCTTCGAGGTCGTCCAGTGTCTGCACGCCGAGGGCCTCGTAGAGGGTTCCCACGGTCTTCGGGCCGACACCCTCCACCCGCGTCAGGGCGTCCATCTCGGCCGGGATCTCCTCCCGGAGTTCCTCGAGTTCCTCGATGGATCCGGTCTGGACGTACTCGACGATTTTCGCGGAGATGGCGTCGCCCACGCCATCGATCGCCGCGACCGCGTCCGGTCCCTCTCTCGCGAGGTCGACCACCGACTCGGGGTACTCGCGGACGTTCTCGGCCGCCCGCCGGTACGCACGGGGCTTGTACTCCACGCCCGTTGCCTCCAGACGGTCCGCGAACTCTTCGAGGAGGGCCGCGACAGTCTCGTCGTCGGTCATCGGCCCATTCCCCGGCTCGACCGGCTCTGTCCCGTTGTCTCCTCCTCCTGACCCAGCGCCTTGCGGAGAAAGTCCATCCACCGCTTGCGGTCGGCGGCCTCCTTGGCCTGGGCCTCCCGTTCGACGTCGACCGGGCCGAGCTGTCCGAGCGCCTCGAGCGCGCGGTCGATGCCGACGATCGCGTTCGCGAGTTCCGTGCCCTCCTCGTAGGAGATGTCGCCGTCCTCGATACGCTGCTTGCGCTGGAGCCGTTCGCGTCTGAGGTTGCGCTTGGCGCGTTCGACGCGCTCGCGCTCGCCGGCCGGCACGGTCTCGCGGCGCCGGATCTCGAAGACGAACTCCTGCAGGGCCACCTCTTCACCCTGTATCTCGATCTCCTCGGGGATGTCGGCGCCGATCGTCGCGCCCTCGCGCTCGATCCGCTCCAGGAGACGTTTGCGCTCGAACTCTTGCACGTCACTCACTACCGGCCTCCCCTACTTCGCTTCTTCGCTACCGAGGTACCGCTGTCTCCGGGCCGCGAGGTGCGCCCCCTACCGGGGACGCTCCGTAATCTCGGCCCAGCAGTCGGGACAGTGTACCTGGACGCGGTCGTCCTCGACGACCAGCAGCCAGTCTCCCCTGACGGGGCTCTCGTGGGCACAGTGGGGACAGACCAGGACGGCCTTGCCGCCTTCCGAACGCGGGGCCGTCGCTGACCCAACGCTCTCCGTGGCGTGTGTTCGGGTCATTGTGACCGCTAGGGGCCGGCCGGATAAGTGTTTGTTGGCGAATTGTAATGTTTAAACGTCGAAGACGACGTAGGCATGCCACCCATCGTCTCTCCGGGAGATGTCCATTTCGGAGTAGGTGACGGCCTTCAGGTCGCGAGCAGTCACGTCCGCCAGCGGTACGGCGCGATACGAGGCGTCGACGCGCCAGGTTCCGTCGGTCCGGTCGACGCTGGCATCGTTGTCGACCGGGAGCACCGACCGGACGTCCCGCTCGTAGATGAGTCGGTCGAGGTAGTCGAACAGGAGGGCCTCCCGGCCCTCGGCAGTCACCGACACGTCGACCCGGTCGCCACCGTCGGGCACAGTCTCGCACATCGCGGCGGCCATGCCGTCCGCGACGGCCGCGAAGACCGCGCCGAGCGTCTCGCCGGCGGCCTCGACGGCCACGTCGGCGGTGTGTTCGCGGAGTTCGTATCCCATCTGTCCTCACCGGTCCAATCGGAGGCGGCGTCGTGCCGCCGGTGTCACGACCATATCGTTCCGTCGGGGACGGACTGTGAAAGGATTGTGGGCGCGTTCGTGGCCGCTCTGCTGGCAGTTCCCGGCAGATCGTGGCTCGCATGCGGTGGAATTATTACGATTCCCGCACGTACGAGTGTGTAGTGAGCGTCAACGTCCAGCGACGTATCATCGATCCCGGGTCAGACGATGGCGTCGAGCGGGCGTGGCAACTCAAGGAGCGCATCCGGGAAGAGGACGGAGTGCTCCGGCAGCGACGCCGGTTTTTCCGGAACGCGTACAAGCGGTCGACGGTCTACAGCTACGTCGACCGCGGTGCCGACCGGCTGATCGGCTTCGCGGCGGTCCGTCGCGACGGGTACATCCTCTTTCTGGCGGTCAGCCCGGAATACCGCGGGGAGGGCTTCGGCAAGCGGCTGGTCGCCTCCGTCGCCGACGACTACACGACGGTGACCTGCCACGCCCGCACGACCAACCAGGAGGCCCTGCAGTTCTACCGCCATCTGGGATTCGAGGTCACCCGGCGCATCGACAGTTACTACGAGGACGGGGGCGACGCCTACTACCTGCAACTCGGCGAGTCCGGGAGCATCCGCGACCGGCTGGCGAATCTGATCGGGCGGTGACACGCCCGGACACGCCGCGAACGCATTCCCCGAACACGGGACCGTGTGTCCCGGCCGGGACTCGGCGTCTTTATATCGGTCGCTGTCGAAGGTCCCGACGGAATGGGTTCGTCACCGATCGACGTACGCGAACGGCCCCCCTACGCCGTCGACCAGTTCCGCGTCAAGACCGAGTACGAGTCCGATCTGGAGAGCATCCTCATCTCCGAAGGCGAGATCGAAAACAGGGTCGCCGCCCTCGCGGACGACATCTCGGAGGAGTACGCCACACGGAGCGGACGGGAACTGTACGCCGTCTGCGTCCTGAAGGGTGCGATGCGGTTTTTCGGCTCCCTGACGCCGCAACTGGACTTCGACGGCGCATTCTCGGAAGGGGTCGTCCGTGCGGACCGGTACTCCGGCGGCGAAGGTGCCGACCGGACGGAAGTCAGATTTTTAGAACGTGACATGATCGACGGCAAGGACATCCTCATCGTCGAGGACATCATCGACGAGGGACGCACGCTGCGGGCCATCCTCGAGCGTCTCGACGACTACGACCCCAACTCGGTCGAGGTCGCGGTCCTGTTCGACAAGGAGGCCCGGCGTGCGGTCGACGTCGACATCGCCTTCACGGGCTTTCACATCCCCGACGAGTTCGTCGTCGGCTACGGCCTCGACTACGACGAGGAATACCGGAACCTCCGCCACCTCGGCGTCCTGAAGGACTCGCGGCTCTGAGAGCGCTCGCCGGGGAGTCGCCCCGAAAGCCCTTTTGGGTGGCTACTGCAACCTCGGGGCGATGGAAGAGCGCACGCGGGCCTATCTCAGGGGCCGCTTTGGCGACTACTACCGCCGGGCCGACCTCTCCCCCCCGCCCGACGCCAACGAGCGCGAGTGGGGCTACGTCCCCTGGACCGAGGGGCCGGGCGCGACCTACGTCCGGCACAACTCGTTGCTCGACCTCGGTGACATCGAGACGTTTCTGGCGCGCGAGCGACCGCGCCACGTCTACTTCTCGGCGGGTCGCTACCGGGATCCGAGCGCGTCGACCATGTCCGAGAAGTCCTGGCTCTCCTCCGACCTGGTCTTCGACCTCGACGCCGACCACCTGCCCGCCACCTCGCCCGAGGACACCTACCGCGAGATGCTCGCGACCTGCAAGGACGCACTGTTGCGATTGCTCGACTTTCTCGAACGCGATTTCGGCTTCGAGGACCTGACCGTCGCCTTCTCGGGTTCGCGTGGCTACCACGTCCACGTCCGTGACGAGGCGGTCCAGTACCTCGAACGCGACGCCCGCCGCGAAATCGTCGACTACGTCCGCGCCACCGGCCTCACGGCCGAGGGCCTGGTTGGGACGGAGATGCGCGAGACGGTGACGGTGCGGGTCCTCCCGACCGACGGCGGGTGGGGACGGCGGGTCCACGAGCGCCTCCTCGAGTTCGTCGCGGAACTCGAGGCGATGGACCGCGAGGCTGCGCTGGCGCGTTTGCAGGAGCTGGAGGGGATCGGCGAGGGGCGTGCCAGGACTGTCTACGGCACCATCCAGAACAACCGGGAAGCGATCGAGCGCGGAAACCTGGAGGCCGGTGGCGTGGGGTTGCGGACGCTCGTCGACTCGCTTGTCGGCGAGGTTGCCGCGGCCGAGAACGCCCCCATCGACGAGCCCGTGACGACCGACACCAACAGGCTGATCCGCCTGCCGGGAAGCCTCCACGGGGGGAGCGGGCTGGCGGTCAGACGCGTCCCGAGGGGCGACATCGAGGCGTTCGATCCGCTGGTCGACGCGGTCCCCGAGACGTTCCGGAGCCACGACATAACCGTCGAGGTCACGGACGGCGGCCGGGTCGAACTGGGCGGCGATAGTTTTACACTCCAGGAGCGAGAGCATACCGTTCCGGAGTACCTCGGCGTGTTCCTGATGTGCCGGGGTCGGGCCGAGAAGGGCAAGGAATGAATCTCGACGAACTCCAGTCCGTCCGCGACAGCGAGCGCCGCACCGACAGCCTCCAGCAGTTGCGGGAATCCTTCTACGCTGACGCGGGCGAGTTCATCCAGGAGTTGCGCGAGAAGCGCGAGCGCGCTGCCGAGCGCGCGGACGACCCCTTCGACGCGCCCGAGGTCGACCGGCTCACGAGCGAGATCAAGGCTGCCGAGGAGACTGTCGAGGCCATCTACGAGAAACGCCTCGGCAAACTCGTCAAGGCGGCGTCGCTGGCCGCCGCGGACATGCCAGCCGGGACCGAGGGCATGACGGCCGAGGAACAGCAACTGTTCGACACACTCGTCGAGGAAATCAGGGCGAACCGCCAGCACGTCCTGGACGTTCTCGCCGGCGAGCAGTCGGCCCCGGATGGACCCACAGGCGGCGAGGGTCCGCGCGGAGCAGCCGGCGTCCGCGGCTCCGGGTCGGCCGGGGCCGCGGACGCCGGTGTCGAGTCCCCCGGAGCACCGACGGACCGGGACGACCAGTCCGACGGCACCGTCGACGCCGCCGACGCCATGGGCAAGCCTGGCTCCGGATCCCCGTCCGCTCCCGGGTCGGGCCCCGACGACAGTGGCGCACCGTCTGCCCCGGCGGGCCAGGGCAGCGACCGCGCGACCGAGCGGAACAACGGGGAAGCCGCCAGCGGTCGGGACCGCGGGGCGTCGAGACCTGCGGGAGACGAGAGCGAGTCCTCGACCGCGGATGTCGACCGGGAGCGGGTTCGCATCACGGCCGATGTCGGGGCTATCCTCGGCGTCGACGAGCGGGAGTACGACCTCTCGGAGAACGACGTGGTCCAGTTACCCCGCGCGAACGCCGAGCCACTCCTCGAACGCGACGCCGCCGAGCGCCTGTGAGGCTACTCGGGGTCGGGACGGGAGCCAAGCCGCAATAGTGCCTGCTCGCGCTCGCCATCACGCAGGATCGTCACCTCGACGGTGTCGCCGGGGCTCGTCTCCAGCGCGAGGAACGTCGAGAGCGTCTGCTGGGTGTTGATTTCGGTCCGGCCCATCCGGAGGATGACGTCGCCGCCAGTCTGGACCTGCTGGCCGTCGACGAGTTCCGTGCCCGTCGTTCCCCGGAGGACACCGTCGGACGGTCCGCCCTCGATCACCTCGTCGACGTACAGCCCCTTGGCCACCGGGAGGTCGTTTGCCGCCGCAAGTCTGGGGGTCACCTCTCGAATCCTGACCCCCATGTAGGGGTGGTCGTAGTTGCCAGTCGAGCGGAGCGCGGGGACCACCCGCCGGACCATGGCAGCCGAGATGGCGAACCCGATGTTGTCACCGCCCCCGGAGTTGACGACGCCCACGACGGTCCCGTCCATGTCGACCAGCGGGCCACCGCTGTTACCGGGGTTGACCGGTGCGTCCGTCTGAACCGCGTCGGGGATGGAGAACCCGTTCGGTGCGGGCAGCGCGCGGTTCCGGCCGCTGACGACGCCCGTCGAGATCGAACCCGTCAGCCCGAAGGGGTTGCCGACTGCGATCACCTGCGTCCCGATCGGGGGTTCCCGCTCGGCCAGCGGGAGCGGTCGTGCGCTGTCTGGCATTCCGTCGGTCTCGACGACGGCGAGGTCGCTGTAGACGTCCGTCCCGACGACGCTGGCCTCGAGCCAGCCGGTTGCCTCGAACCACACGGAGACCGACTCCGCCCCGGAGACGACGTGCTCGTTCGTCACGAGGGTTCCCTCGTCGAACACCCAGGCGGTGCCGCGGGCGGCCCGTTCGCCGGGGGAGTCTGCACGGACGGCGGCAACCGAGTCGACGACTTGCCGGTACACGTCCGTGACCTCGGAGGTCGACTCGGCGGTATCGTCTCGCAACTCCCGCGTGCCCGTCTCCCCGTCGGGGTCGATCGAACCGGCCGAACTCCCGCCTGTCTCGGATCCCGACGCCGGCGTGGCCGACCCTGTGGTTGGCGTTCCGGCTGGCGTTTCCGTGGATGTCCCGGGCGAACCTATCGTGCAGCCCGCACCGGCCCCAGCCAGCGCAGTCCCCAGCGTCCCGAGCAAGCGGCGCCGCGACCAGGGGTCTTCGTCCATGCAACGAGAAAGGGAGCCGGACGAATAAATTGCGGGGCAACCTACAGTCCGCTCGGCCACGAACGGCAGGCCGTGGCAACGCAGGGCGATACCTCGTCGGCCCCCGGCGTCTATCCCGGCCCGGTCCTCGCGCTGACCGTCGTCCCGGTCACGGTCGTGCTGTTCTGGTGACCGAACAGACAGATGGAAGCCTGGGTCGCCCACGCAGGCCGGCAGGGTCGCCGTAGCGCGAACCAGCCGGGGTGAACCCGACCGCCGAGCGACTCGATTAGGGTTAAGTGTGCTTCGGGAGTAGACACTCATGCAATGCAACTCACATGGCACGGCCACTCGACGTGGCACGTCGACGCCGGGGGCACGAGCATGCTGATCGACCCCTTCTTCGACAACCCGAAGACGGAGACCGATCCGGCATCGCTCGAGCCCGACTACGTTTTGTTGACTCACGGCCACTACGATCACATCGCCCACGTCGGCGAGTTCCTCGACGCGACCATCGTCGGGACGCCGGAGCTGACCGCCTACGTCGCCGACGAGTACGACCTCGCCGACGAGGCCACGGTCGGTTTCAACCTCGGCGGGACGGTCGAACTCGGTGACGCCTTCGTCACCTTCCACCGGGCCGACCACACCAACGGTATCAACATGGAGTACGACCTCGACGCGGGGATGCCCGGCGGGTTCATCATCTCGGACACCAAGCCGACCCAGGTCGCGGACGCGGACTCGACGACGTTCTACCACGCCGGGGACACGGCCCTGATGACGGAGATGCGCGACGTCATCGCCCCCTACCTCGAACCCGACGCGGCGGCGCTTCCCGCCGGGGATCACTTCACGATGGGACCGATGCAGGCCGCCATCGCCGCCGACTGGCTCGGCGTCGACTACGCCATCCCGATGCACTACGACACCTTCCCGCCGATCGAGATCGACACCGACGACTTCGTCCGCGAGGTCCGGGCCACCGCCTCCGACGCCGAGGCTGTCGTCCTCGAGGGCGACGAGACGTTCGAGCTATAGGTCGACGAAACCTATAGGAAACGCTGATTACTCGCCATCCCCAACGACGGGGTATGTCCGACGACTGGCGCGACCAACTGGCCGGGGCGCGAATGCAGGTCGACCAGCAGTTCCAGAGCCGGCTCGAACAGTCGGAGTTCACCAACCAGGAGTGGGGACTCATCATGACTGCCGTCGAGTTCGAGATCGAGCACCCCGGCGACCCCGACCGCGCGGAGATGGTTGCAGACACCAGTCAGCTCGACCAGATCTTCCCCGAACTGGAGCGCCTCAAAGACCAGATGGGCGGCCCGATGGGTGGCGGGGCGGACTCGGGGTCATCGGGCGGCGTTCTCGGGGCGTTCAAGGACCTGCTGGGTGGGTTCTCCGGGGGCGGTGGCGTCGGCACCGATCAGGAGCGCATGGACGCCGCGACGGCCATGGCCGACGAGTATGCGACCGACCTGCAGGCGTACCTCGAAAAGCGCGGCCGCTGGGAGGAGATACGCCAGGCAGCGAACAGACAGCAGCCCTAGAAGTCGTCGCCGGCGCGAAAGAGCGTCAGTTCCTCGGCCTCGTAGATGTTGATGAGTTCCGTGATGATCTCGTCGTAGGATTCGTCCTCGATCCTGAGCGAATCGAGTCGCTCGATGGTCTCCTCGTCCAGGTCTACCGTGGGCATATTCGAAGGCTCGCGTGGCAGCAACTTAAGCGGCGCGGATAGGCACCCTCCTGTGCGCCCGACCGGCTCACAGCCGCTGGAGGACTGCCTCGGTCACGTCATCAGTCGTGGCGTTCCCCCCGAGGTCAGGGGTGTGTGGTCCCTCCGCGAGAACGTCCTCGACGGCCGCCCGCACGCGGTCAGCTTCCTCGGCGTACCCGAGATGGTCGAGGAGCATCGCCCCGGAGAGGATCATCGCCGCGGGGTTGGCGATGCCCTCGCCGGCGATGTCGGGTGCCGAGCCGTGGACCGGCTCGAACATGCCGTTGTCCGCGCCGACGTTCGCGCTCGGGAGCAACCCCAGGCCGCCGACGACTCCCGCAGCCAGGTCCGAGAGCACGTCGCCAGCGAGGTTCGGGCAGATCACCACGCCGTACTCCTGGGGTCGCTGGACGAGGTGCATCGCGAGCGCGTCCATCAGTGCCGTCTCGTAGTCCACTCCCCGTTCGTCGCCGACCTCCCGGGCAGTCTCCAGAAAGAGTCCGTCCGTCTGGCGCATCACGTTCGCCTTGTGAGCGATTGTGACGTTCTCGTAGCCGTTGCGCTTCGCGTACCGGAAGCCGTACTCCGCGATGTCGCGGGAGGCTTCCTCGGTGATCACGCGGGTCAGCGTCTGCACGCCCTCGGTTATTTCGGACTCGATGCCCGAGTAGACCCCCTGCGTGTTCTCGCGGACGAACACGAGGTCGGTCGACGGGTCGAGCGCGTCGAGGCCGGGGTAGGCGCGTGCCGGGCGGACGTTCGCGAACGAGTCCACGATGGAGCGCAAGGGGAGGACGACGTCGGCAGCGGTCTCGCCGACGGCGCCGAAGAGCGTCGCGTCGGCGTCGGCAGCCAGCGCCCGCGTCTCCTCGGGGAGCGGGTCGCCACGCTGCTTTGCGACCTCGTCGCCGGCCTCCCCGTGGACGAACCCGAACGACACCGGAACTGCCTCGAGAACCTCGACGGCAGCGGGGGTGACCTCCCGCCCGATGCCGTCGCCGGGGATCACCGCGATCTCGTGTGTCATCGGGGTCTCACCGCAGTCTGGTGTGTCATGCATCCAGCGTCGGGAGGTGTCACAATGGGGGTTTCGGTCCAAGCTATTATTTTTCGCGGGAGAATACGACGGGTAGATGGGCCGAGTCGACCGACAGTCACTCCTCGTTGCCGTTCTGTTGTTCGCGTCCCTCTCGGTGGCCGGGATCGCAACTGCCGACGCCACGGCGGCTGTCACGGACGGGAACGCGACCGTACTGACGGCGAACGCGTCGGCGGACGTCGCCACCGACACCCGAGCATCACTTCCCGATGGTGAGAGGCAGTCCGACTCGGACGAGAGCGTCCTCCTGACCCAGGAGATCCGCTTGACACCGGATCGCCCGGGTGAGATCGACGTGCAGTACCGTTTCCGCATTCCGGACCGGGTCTCTGACGTTCGGATGCGCGTGCCGCCGAACGCGCGGGACGTTCGGACCACCCGCTTTACCCGGACCGGGGACAACATCTACGAGTGGCCTGGCGACACCTCGACGGCGTCGATCACGGTCACGCTGCCGGCGAATCGGACTGCCCAGACGGTCGGTCCCGAATCGGCGGACGGACGGTTGCGCTTCGTCGACGCCGGCGACTGGGCGCTCGTCCGGCGTCCACCGGTAGCCACCCCGGGATACACCTATCGCGGCGACAATCCCGGCGTGACCGTCCGCAACGTCACGGCGGGTGAGGGTGTGATCGGTCAGGGGCTGGTCTACCTCGGGCCACACGAAACTGTCGAGCGAACCGCACGGGGCCAGCGCCTCCGGCTCGTCGTCCCCGGGGCGGCCAGCCTCGCCGCGGACCGGGAGGACATCCTCGACAGCGTCGCCGAGGCGTCGGACCGCTTGCGGGTGGGCGACCGCGATAGCACGGTGCTTATGATCGCAGCCCCGACGACCGTCTCCTGGGGGCAGCTGGGTCTCCAGACCGGCCAGCGGGACTTCTACGTCCTCGCCGACCAACCGGTCGACAGACCGGACAACACCTGGGTCCACGAGTACGTCCACACGCGCCAGGACTTCGAGAGCACCGACGGGACGGAGTGGCTCTACGAGGCGACGGCCGAATACTACGCCGGACAGCTGAACCTCGAACAGCACCGGACCGACTACTCGTCCTTCCGGGAGTATCTCGGCCGCGGCACGAGACAGCAGTTCTCGTCGGTCCGCCTGGTCGACCCGGGCACCTGGAAACGGAACGCGGGGAACTACCTCAAGGGTGCGCTCGTCGCGGGCGAGCTGGACCGGCGTCTCCGCCTCGCGACCGACAGCGAAGCCACCTTCCAGGACGTGTTCCGCCGGATGAACCGCCAGTCGTCGCCGGTCTCCCACTCGGAGTTCCTCGGGTTCGTCCGGTCCGCCGGCGGTAGCCGGGTCGCGGATACTGCAGGTCGGTACACCGAGACGACCGACCGGCCGGACACCTGGTCGGCCGACGCACATCAGGAGGCCTTCGGGCAACTCCCGGCGCTGTTCCGGTACACGCTCCCGGCCCGCGAGAGCGACGGCGTCCGGGTCAGCGGCCAGTACCGCGAGGGACCGCTCGGTTCGACGACGCTGGTCACCGGCGAGACGCTCATCCTCGACGTGCGCGTCGAGAACGACGGCGGCGCAGCCGGCACCTACGAACTCGCGATGTCCGTCGACGGGGCGGCGGTGGCGTCGCGGACCGGCCGCCTCGAGGCCGGCGCGTCGACCACGGAGACCGTCGAGTACACGTTCGCCGAGGCCGGCCGACACACGGTCAGCACCGGTCAGAACAGCACTACCTTCGTGGTCCGCGAGCCGGCGACGCCGGTCGTCACGGGGCTCTCGGTCGACAGCGAGCAAGCCCGCCCGGGAGAGGAAGTCACGGTCACGGCTACCGTGGAGAACCCGGCCGACAGGCCGGGACAGCGAACCCTGACTATCGGCAGCGATGGGTCAGACCTGACGAGCCAGGAGGTTCGGCTGGCACCGGGCGCGTCGACGGAGGTGACCGCGACAGTCACGCTCGACGAGGTGGGAACGCACCGGTTCACCGCCGACGAGTACGCTGTCTCGGTGACGGTCTCCGAGGCGACGACTGCGACCGAGACGGGGACGAGGACGCCGGCCGCCGACGACACGTCCGGCGGCGACGGCGACACCGGCGTCGGCGTGTCCGGCCCCGGATTCGGACTGCTGGCGACTGTGGGTGCCGTCCTGATCGCGATGTTACTCCTCCGCAAGCGCGTCGAGTAGCGTGACGGTTCTGTCGAGGACGCTCGCGGAATCCCGCGCGAGCAGTTTGAGCATCGGTTCCTTCCCCACGTCGCCGCGGTCGAAGACGGCGACCGGCGTCCCGTCGACGGACTCGAACGCCCGGCGCGCACCCCAGCCCATCGTGTGTCCCTCCTGGGTTTTCACGTCCGCTGGTTCGTTCGCCCGGTCGTAGCCGGCGACGGGGCCGTCGAGCGCGTCGAGTGCAGCCTCGATCTCCTCGTCGAACCGGCAGTTCACGGCGAACCGGAGGTCGGGGTCGTACTCGCGGGCTGCGAGCAGGAAACGCGCCACGTGGCTCGAAGCACCGACGCGCACTCCCCGCGCAGGTGCGACGCCGTCGAGCGTCCGCGAAATACGCCCCTCGACGGCCGCACAGTCGCTGGGCACCTCGGCGTAGGGGGTGGCGCCGACGACGTTCATCCCTACTTCGGGCACCAGCGGGGACACGTCCCTGGCGACGAACTGTCGGACGACTTCGGCGACGCGCTCGACGGTCGGCTGGCGTTCGGCACGGTTGCGGAGATCGACCATGTGGTGGACGGCGCCCGGCCCGCCCCCGACGTCGAGGCCGTAGCGGACCGCCCGGCCGAGCAGGTCGACACCGTCTTCGACCGCGTCGGTCAGGTCGTCCCCGTGTGCGAGCCGGGTCGCGATCGCCGAGGACAGCATACACCCGGAGCCGTGGGTCGCGTCCGTGTCGACGCGCGGGTGGCTGATCGTCTCGACAGTCTCCCCGGTCACGAGGACGTCGACGACCTCCTCGCCGGGGACGTGTCCGCCCTTGACCAGCGCGGCGTCAGCGCCCATCTCGACGATCCGCTCGCCGGCCCGCCGGGCAGCCTCCGTGTCGGAGACATCGATGTCTGCCAGCACTTCCGCCTCGTCGACATTTGGGGTGACTAGCGTCGACTCGGCGACCAGCCCCTCGTAGGCTGCCTCGGCCGCAGGTTCGAGCAAGCGGTCGCCCGAGGCTGCCACCATCACCGGATCGACGACGGCCGGCGCGTCGGTCGCGGCGACCCGTTCGGTCACGAGATCGACAACTTCGCCAGTCGCCAGCATGCCCGTCTTGACTGCGTCGACCTCGAAATCCGAGAGGACTGCCTCGCACTGCGCGTCGATCTCTTCGACGGGCAGGACGTGCGTACTCCGGACGCCCGTCGTGTTCTGGGCGGTGAC
>JAHENO010000195.1 GCA_018609945.1 Haloarculaceae archaeon
CGTGGAACTGCTCGGCCTCGAGGACAGCGTGCACTTCGTCGGCTACATCGCCCAGGAAGACCTCGGTGACTACTACGCGAGTGCCGACCTGTTCGTCTCGCCCTCGCTGTCCGAACCGTTCGGGCTCACCATCGTCGAGGCGCTCTCCGTCGGGACCAGGGTCGTCGCCTGCCGGAGCGGGGTCGCGGAGTTACTCCCCGAGGACTGTGTCATCGAGGTGACACCCGACTCCGACGCCATCGCCGACGGCATCGACTACGCGCTCTCGCTCGACACTCCCATCGAGTACGAGGAGCGCACCTGGGACGAAGTGGCCGACGAACACGCCGCCTTTTATCACGACGTGCTCACCGAGGAATCGCAGCCGAGCGACGGTCCGAGCGGCTGATTACCGCAGGAAGCGCACGTCGGTGACCGGTTCGGGGTGGACGACGATGTAGCCGGTGGCGGTCGGTTCCATCCCGGTCACCGAAGTCGCGTCCGGGTGTGTCTGGTAGGGGCTGTCCTCGGCGCCGCTCCTGGGCCGGTACGGGCTGTCGTAGGCCGTCTGGCGGTCCTCGGGTGGCCGGTCGAAATCTTCGGGCGGGAGGTAGATCTTCTCGCCCGACTCCGACCGGACCACCACCGCCGTGTCGCGGTCCCCGGAGACGACGATCTCGGTCCGGTCGTCGGTGATTTCCATGTCGAACTCGACCCGTTCGTCCGCGCCGCCACCGGGCTGCTCGTCCCGCCGCGGGTCCCCGGTCGGTCGGTTGTCGTCCATGCCGAACCGGAGGCGGGAGACGCACTTAGTCGTTGGCCAGAACCCAGTCGCTTCGGGCGGTAGTTAGCCGACGCGCTCTTTTGTCATCTGTTTGAAATGTGGATTATGTGATATTGGTAAGGATTGGCGGGCAAGACGTAGGGGGTATACTCATCAGAGTGGGCTCCCGAGATTTTTCCAACAGGCCCTTAAATTAGCCAATATGACCGATGACCCAACAATCCCCATCGGGGATATTCGGCAGGAAGATCCCGGTAGTGATCGTCAAGGTGCATTCAAACGAGGCTGGACAGCCGCAGTCAAAGATCTCGACGACAGCAAGGAGTCCTCGAAATATACCGAGGGGCCACCGCCAGAGGAACTGACGTGGGATAATCTCGGATACCGTCTTGGGAGCCTCTTTGGTGAAACGGATGACGACCTACGACAGAAACTTTTTGAGTGGTGTGTGACAAAACAAAAACGAGAGCAGGAGTCCTGACCGAGACCACGACGAATTGTGGTTCCACTCCAAATGGATTGCTGTCTACGCGCCGTGTATCCAGTAGAAGCGTTCTTCCAATGCTTCGATAAATACTGTCTCACTGAGTTCGGTAAGTGTCAGCCGACGGTATCAGGATCCGTCCGCCGGCTTCTCAATCATCACGGCGCCGCTGACGTCGAGGTGCTCCAGCGTGACGTCCTCGCCGAGGATCGAGTCGTCGAGGTCACACGCCCGGACGTCGGCCCCGGGGAAAACGAGGGTGCGTTCGAGGGTGGAGTCGGCCACCGTCGCGTCGGCCATCACGTGGACGGTCTCGCCGACCGCGGAGTTCTCGACGGTCGCCTCGGGGTGGACGAGCGACCCGCCGTCGAGGGCCCACTCGACGGCCGCCAGGTACGACGCCGGCGTACCGATGTCGAACCACGTCCCGTCGAAGGTGAACGCGTAGACGTCCTCGCGGGACTGGAGCCACTCGATGTACCACCCCGGCTCGTCGGGGTTGTTCTCGCCGGCCAGGTACTCCGCGAAGCGGACCGAATCGGCGGGGAACAGGTAGCAGGCTATCGAGGCGAGCGTGCTCGGCGGGTCGTCGGGTTTCTCCTGGAAGTCGACGACACGCTCGCCGTCGAGGTCGACCAGCCCGTAGGATTTGGCCTTCTCGTAGGAGCCGACGTCGTAGGCCGCCAGAACCGCCGCTTGCTGGCGCTCGTAGTAGTCGATGAACGCCGAGATGTCGAACCCGATGAGGTTGTCGCCGCCGATGACGAACAGGTCGCCGTCGACGCCCTCGCGCTCGACGAGCTGGGCGAGCGCGCCCACGACCCCGAACTTCTCGTCCTCGGCGGCCGTCTGCTCGACGGAGAGCTGGGCCTTCCCGTAGCCCTTCTCCGCGATGTGGGCCTCGAAGTCGTCGGCGAACGCCTCGTTCGTGCTCACGTAGACCGTCCCGACGCGGTCGTCCGCTTCGAGAGCGGAGAGGATCCTGTCGATGACGGTCGTCTCCCCGACCGGCAGGAGCATCTTCGGGCGGTGCTTGGTGATCGGCCACAGCCGGGTCGCGAAGCCGCCGGCCAGCACTATCGCGTCCATGCCTGTTCCTGTCGGTTCGTCTCGACCGTGTCGGTGTTTCGTGTCATGTCTCTCCTGATCCTGGTGACCGACGCTCTATTGATTCTCTCGGTACAGAGAGCCGACGGCGATATTAAAGTTGGGAGTTCCGTCGGGACGGTGTCACGCACGAGACGGGACCGGACCGGTCAGAGCCGCAGACGGCGGACCGTCGTTCCGTGCGTTTCCAGGTCCTCGCCGTTGGCCGCGGCGACGGTGACGAGGTTCTCGCCGGGTTCGACGTCGACGGTCCGTTCGAAGGCGCCGTCCTCGACGTCGACGATAGCGCTGTCGACGGGCGTCTTGACGGCGACGCGAGTGCCGGTCGTCTCGCCGGAGACGACCAGCTGGTTGCCCCGGAACTGGGTGTCGACGCGCAGGGCGGGGCTCCGGTGGGGCTCCTGGAGGCGCGCCTCGCGGTACCGCTCGTGGACGAACGCCGGCGTCTCGGCGGGCTGGCCGTCGCTGACGCCGTGGGCCAGGCGGACGTACTGGGCCATCGCCCAGGCCAGCGGCGTCGCCGACCCGGTCCCCTCCGCGAACGTCCAGCCGTAGTCGGTGCTGTGCTCGCGGTCCCAGACCTGCTCGGGGAGCATCCGCCCGGAGTTGGCGAACTCCGCCATCGCCCGCAGACAGTCCATCGGCGCGATGTCCGGGTCCGCGAGGCGGAGTTCGTACTCGCCACGCTCGCCCGTCAGCAGCGGCCAGAGCCGGCCCTTGCCCTCGTGGGCGACCGACCAGGGCGCGCCCTGGTCACCGGTCCTGCGCTCGCCGTAGCCGTCGCCGTTGTACCGGTAGAAGCCGGGCGCCGACCCGGCCTCGACGCGGATCGTGTCGTCGACCTCGGCGACCGAGTTGCGCATCACGGCCCTGTCCGGGGGCTTGATGCCCAGCCGGACGAGGTCGAGGAAGCCGGCGTCGATGATGTCCCGTTCGTCGAGCGTCGGTCCGCCGTTCGCGAGCGTCCGCTGGTGGCCGGCGTCGGGGTCGCCGTCCCGCGTGATCCGCACGTAGTAGGGCGTCCGGGTGTGCCGTTCGGTGCCCGTCTCGGTGGCGGTCCAGGCCTCGACGTTGTTCGCCCAGTGGTCGGCCAGCCCGAGCCAGACCAGCGCGTCCGCCTCGTGGCCGGCCTCGATGGCGAGCTTGCCCGCACACGCCAGCCCCGCGATCTCGGCCGCGATCGAGGAGGGCGAGTAGCCCGCCTCCTCCTCCCAGCGTTCCTGGGCGGTCTCGGGGCCGTGCCGGGCGACGTAGTCCGCCGAGCGACGGACGTGCTCGTAGTCGTAGCCGGCCTCGTCGAACCCGATCCCCGCCTCGGCGAGGTGGTAGGCCATCACCTGCGGGAAGGAGATGTTGTCCATCTGCTCGCCGCCCCAGCGCGTGACGCCGTTGACGTAGGTGTTCTGCGGGATGAATCCCGTCTCGTCCTGCTGGTGTTCGTAGATGTACTCTAGCTGGCTGGTCGCGATCTCCAGCGAGCCGACCGTCTCGAAGGCGGTAAACACCTGGTAGAGGTCCCGCGACCAGACGAAGTTGTAGCCATACCCCTTGGGTTTTGACGCGTCGACGGCGACGCCCCACGGGACCGACGGCGAGGCGATAGAGGCACCCGCGTAGGTCTTGTCCTCGACGGCCAGCAGCGTCATGAGCGCCGTCCGATACTGTGCGGCCAGGTCCTCGTCGCCGGCGACCGCTTCGGGGAGCGGTTTGTCGGCGAGGAACGCCCCCCAGGTGTCGGCGTAGGCGGAGCTGACGGTCTCGAAGGCGCGGTTGAGCGCGCCGTCGGCCTCGCCGAGAGCGGCCGCAGTGTCGGCACGGCGGGCGAAGCCGAGGGCGAGCGTCTCCGAAAAGCGCGTGCCGGTGCCAAACCGGCCCACGAGGATGACGTTCTCGTCGTCGACCTGTTCGACGGGTTCGGGCAGGTCCCCGTCGGTGAACAGCCGATCGAGGCGGTCGCTGCCGGCGGCGCCGACCGTCGCCCAGTCGAACCGGTCGGCCGCGTCCAGCGCGAGCGCGACCGAGTAGGCGTCGCCGTTCTCGTCGACCAGGTACTCGTTGTCTGTCTCGGCGGTGTAGGCCCGGGGGTCGCGGGCGGCGAGGTGGTAGCCCCCCGCCTCGCCGTACCGAATCGCGCGGTCGACTGGTGTGGTGCTGGTGGGCGCGACGTCGCCGACCGCGAAGACGTCGTACGCGTTGTGGTCCCGCGCCTCGAAGGCGACGTCGGCGACGATGGCGTCGTGGTCGGGGTCGGCAGCGTACTCGACGGTCAGTTGCCACTCGTGACCCTGCCCGTCGCCGGTCTCGGTGAAGACGTGCCGGAAGGACAGCGACTCGTCGTCGACGGGTTCGACCCGGCGCCGGACGGTGTCGTCCTCGCGGCGGTTCTCGCGGTGTGTTCGGGTGGTGTAGTCGGTGTCGTCGAGACACCGGACGAGAAAGTCGACCGCGCGGACGTTCATCAGATCCACCTGCGGGAAGCGGGCCTCGGTGAGCGCCCCCTCGGTGAGCGTGAACCACACCCGCGAGGGGTCGGGTTCGCCGTGGTCCGCGACGGTCCCGACGCCGTACTTCTCGCCGGTCGTCCAGGTGGGCCGTTCGCTCGGCCCTTCGGTCCCCGAGGCGGTCGTCGGGAGGGCGTTCAGGTCCTCCAGCAGCGCGGTGGCGTGGAGGCGAAGGGCGTGCGACCAGCCAAGCGGCGCGGCGCTGTCGAGGTCGCCGTCGTTGAACGCCTGCTCGGCGAGGTAGCCCGCGTCGGTCGTCAGCGGCCCGTCCGGGCCGAGCAGTTCGTAGAGGTCGCTGGCCCGGCCGAGGTAGGCGTCGCCGTTCCGGCCGCGCTCGTCCAGCATGACCCCGACGTGTGCGGCCGCCAGCGCGCCCATCGCGGTGGTCACGCTCCAGATTTTCGCGGTGTCCTGGTCCGCGGTCCGCCAGCGGTCGTCCTCGTAGCGGACCAGCCCCGCGACCTGGCTCGCGCTGGGGTTCCGGAACAGGACGTCCATCGTCGTCCCCACGTGGTCGGCCAGGCGGTCGACCTGCTGGGCCGTCAGCGTGACCCCCTCGATGGCGTCGTACTCCCGGAGCGCGCGGGCGAGCACCAGCCCCGCACCGTCGAGCCGGTGGTCGGGCGACCCGCCCGTCAACCGCATCACGTACGCCCCAAGGTCCGGGTCCCACAGCCCGTCGAGGCCCGAGCGGACCCGCCGGGCGCTCGCGAGGCTCTCCTCGCGCAGGGATTCACCCACCGGCGCGCGCGCGACGGTCGCGAAGGCCTCGAGGAACGTCGCGGCGGTGTGCAGGAACTGGCCGGCGGCGTCCTCCCAGAGATTCTGGCAGGGTCCGGGGAGGTCGTTGTCGGCGATGTCGTCGCGGAGCGCCCCGACGGCGTCCGCGATCGTGTGCTGGATGTCCCGCCGCAGATCACGGTCCAGTTCGTCGCGGCGCTCGCGCACCAGCGTCGCCAGAAAGGCCGTGACCGTCGCGGTCTGGTCGGCCTGGTACTCCGTGGAGTTGTCGGCCCCCTCGATCCGGGCGTTGGCCCACCCCGGCGCGAGGCTGCCGTCGTCGGCCCAGACGCGGTGGGGCCAGGTGCCGTCGGAAAGTTGGCTCTCACAGAGGAACTGTGCGCTCTCGGCCAGCGGGTCGGTCGCGTCCAGACCCAGCCGGTCGCCCGCCGCGAGCAGGTGCCGCGAGATGGCGGCGTCGTCGCGGAACCAGACGTAGCCATAGCCCCCGGAATGGGCGTAGAACGGATCGAACTCCGGGGCTGCGATCCGGCCGCCGGTCGGTGCCGACAGCAGGTCGAGGGCCCGCAGGTCCGTCCAGATGCTCTCCGCCCGGAGCCGCGACTCGGGCACCTCGAAGGTCGTCCGCTCGCGGGCGGCCGCCCGCAGGTCGTCTGCGCTGGTGTACTCGCGCACGCAACTCCGGAGGTCGGCGAGCGCCGTCTCGCGGTCGATGTCGCCGTGGTCGGAGAGCTGACTGACCAGGGTGGCGCTGTTCGAGCGCCCGGACCGTTCGAGCGGTGCCGTCACGACGAAATCGCCCTTGAGCCGCTTCTGGTCGTTCCGGTCGGTCGGCTCCCGGCGCGGGAACGACACCGGCTCGTCGGCGAGGATTTCGGCGAAGCGCTCGCGGCGCTGGCCGTTGACCCCGTCCAGCCCCGTCGACGCCGCGAGGTAGTCGTGTTCGTCGCGGTGGTACACCTCGAGCACCTGCGAGCCGTTCGGCCCGTCGTCCTCGTGGATCAGCGCGCCGACCCCCGAGTCCTTCCCTTCGGGGGCGAGCGTGGCGAAGGCGACGAGTTTCGCGTCCCGGGGGACCGCCCCGCGCAACTCGACGTGCGTGACGTGTGCCCGGCCCAGCGTCAGATCGTACTGGTGGACGGTAAAGGATCCCGCGTCATACTCGGTCTCGACGAGGCGGGTGTCCCGGTAGTAGTGTTGCCTGATGGTCTCAAGGTGGCTGAACCACATCGTCTCGTCCCCGGCGAGAATACCGAGCTGGGAGCGGTCGATGCCGTAGAGGCCAGAGAGCGAATCCGAGTAGTCCCGCAGCGACCCGCTCGTCCCGACGTAGACCAGACGGTCGCCGTACCCCGAGAAGGAGCCGGCCAGCGTC
>JAHENO010000196.1 GCA_018609945.1 Haloarculaceae archaeon
GTCTATCACACCCACTTCATGTGCAACAAGCAGTTCATCCACCAGTACGACAACCTCTGGCCGTACCTCCGGGACCTGTACCAGACGCCGGGCGTCGCCGAGACGGTGAACATGGAACACATCAAGGAACACTACTACACGACCCACCCCAGCGTCACCCCGACCCGCATCATCGCCGCGGGGCCGGACCTGGACTTCGAGGCCGACCACGACCGCGACGAACTGCCCGGCGGACCGCCCGAGTCGTTGTTCGCGACGGCGGTCTCGGACGACTAACTGGTTCGCTGACTGCCGTCGGTCACTGCGACGACCCGTCTTCGAGTCGCTGGGCGACCCACTCGATGTCCGCGGGCGTGTTGACGTTGCGAACCCACCCCTCCAGGGGAACCGTTTTGACTGTCCGGCCGGCAGACAGGAGCAGGTCCACCGCGTCGCTGAGTTCGTACTCGCCGGTGTCGGCGGGCGTGACCAGCCGGCAGGCGTCGAAGATCCGCTCGGAGAAGACGTAGAAGCCGCGGGGAACCCGCGTCGAGGGTGGCTCCGCGGGTTTCTCGACCAGCCCGACGACCTCCTCGCCGTCGAATTCGAAGACCCCGCCCTCCGTGGCGCGCTCGCGGGAGACGTCGTCGACGAGTGACGTCGCGTCGGCGTCGGCCTCCCGGTGGCGGTCGAGGACCGCCCCGAGGTTCGCCCGGCAGACGTTGTCGCCGTTCAGGCACACGAAATCGTCCTCGACGTGCGGGTCTGCCTGCAAGAGTGCGTGGGCAAGTCCCAGGCGCTCGTCCTGGCGGACGTAGGTGAGGGAGGTATCCGCGAACCTGTCGCCGTAGTGCTCGCGGATCGCCTCGCCGCGGTAACCCACCACGACGACGATCTCGGAGACGCCCAGGTCGACGAGCGTCCCGAAGACGTGCGAGAGGAGCGGTCTCCCGGCCACCTCGACCAGCCCCTTCGGCCGGTCGGCGGTGCGGGGCCGGAGACGCGTCCCCTCCCCGGCCGCGGGCACGACGGCCTGCATGCCCGCCCGTTGCGTGGCACCCGACAAAAGGGGCTGGATTTTAGCCCGTCCACCCCCTACAGTCGGAGCATGAGCGACGAGGCGCTCCACTGTGACACCTGCGACCGGCGCGTCGAGCGCTCGGCCGCGACGCGGACCGAGACCTACGGTGACCTCGACAGCGACCGGTGGCAGACCCTGTGCTGTCCAGACTGTGGATCGCGGCTGAAGACGGTGTTCGTCGGCCCCGACGCGTAGCGCACCGGCGTGCGGTCGGCGGTCCGAACCGACGGGTACGACGGGCGCCGGAGCGCAGTCCTTATTTCTCGGCCCGCGGAAGGGCCGGCCATGCAGGTCATCGGAACCGTCGGACTCCCCGGCAGCGGCAAGAGCGAGGCCGCCGAGGTCGCCAGAGACCTGGGAATTCCGGTGGTCACGATGGGTGACGTCATCCGCCAGGAGTGTCGCGACCGGGGGCTGGACCCCGCGACCCACCACGGCAAGATCGCACAGAAACTGCGCGAGGAGAACGGGCCCGGCGCCATCGCGGAGCGGTCGCTGCCGGTCATCCGGGAGCGCCTCGAGGAGGCGGAGACGGTCCTCGTCGACGGCATCCGCTCGGGGACGGAAGTCGACATCTTCGAGGACGCTTTCGGCGCAGAGTTCGTCTTGGTGCGGATCGCGGCACCCGACGAGGCGCGAGCCAAGCGGCTCGACCTGCGGGGGCGCGACGCCAGTGCCGACGAAGGCGGGGAGTCACTGGCCGAGCGCGACCAGCGGGAACTCGGCTTCGGCATGGACGAGGCGATGGACCGGGCCGACGTGACCGTCGACAACGACGGCTCCCTCGAGGCGTTCCACGAACGGGTCCGGACACTCCTCACCGAGGGCCCGGAGGCGATGGCGTGATCTACAGCGTCGACGTCCAGGTGACAGCGCCGGTCTACGACACGGAGGTGACCGACCGGGTCGCCGACGCCATCGTCGCCATCTTTCCGGGCGCCGACCCCGAGTTCGCGCACGGCGAACTCACCGCGACCGTTCATGACCTCGAACACTTCTCCGAGTTGCTGTATCGCCAGCAGATCCTCGATACTGCCCGGGACATCTTCTTCGAGAACCGCCGTGGCGACACCTTTTCCTTCCAGCTGAAGAAGGCGGCTGCCTTCGAGGGCGTGGTCAACTTTGTCGTCGACGAGCCCGGCGAACTCGGCGCCATCACCGTCCGCGTCCGCGTCGAGGACCCGGACGTCGAGGAGTACATCGACCACGTCGCGCCCCCAACGGAGGAGGGTGAACCGATCGACACCTGATCTGTCGACCGCCTCTGTCTGTCTGGCGGATCCGATCCCAGGACGCCAGTCGTTCGTATGGTCGTCACTGGCGTGGAAGTACTTATGCCCGGCCGTCCATCTCAGTATCACCAATGCTCGCGCCCGTCCCGGTCAGGGAAATCATGCAGTCGCCCGTGGAGACGATCGCGCCGGACGAGCCGGTACGAACGGCCGCTGTCCGGCTGATCGAACACGACATCGGCTCGCTCGTGGTCTCCGAGAACGGCTCGCCGGTCGGTATCGTCACCGAGGTCGATCTGTCCCGCCTCCTCGCAGAGGGCGGTGACCCCGACATTGCCGTCGCCGACGTGATGAGCACGCCGCTGGTCACCATCAAGGCCGACGCGACAGTCGAGGCCGCAGCCGACCGACTGCGCGAACACGGGATCAAGCGCCTCCCAGTCGTCGACGACGGACAGGTGACCGGTATCGTCACGTCGACCGACCTCACGGCGTTTCTGCCCCACCTGGTCCGCACGGGGCGGGGGGACCCGCCCGCCGAGGGGCGCGAGCGCCAGCGAGTGCGCGTCGACACCGCCTACGAGCGCGACGACTGGGAGTTCGAGTTGCTCGGGCAGGCAGGCTCGATCGACGTGGGCGACACCGTCCGATTCTCGAAGACGCTCTCGGCGGCGGACGTCGAGGCGTTCGCGGAGGCCAGCGGCGACACGAACCGCCTGCACCTCGACGACGAGTACGCCGCCGACTCCCGTTTCGGCGGACGCATCGCCCACGGCACGCTCGTCGTCGGCGTCGTCAGTGCTGCGCTGGCCCGCCTCCCGGGGCTGATCGTCTACCTCTCCCAGGACGTCAGTTATCTCGGACCAGTTCCCATCGGCGACCGCGTCACCGCGGAGTGCGAGGTGGTCGAAACCATCGGGCCGAACCGCTTCCGTCTCACGACTGCCGTCGTGACGGAGGATGGCGACACCGTCGTCGACGGCGAAGCGGTCGTCCTCGCCGACGAGATACCGACACAATCCGGGCGCGAGAAATAACAGAACAACATACAGAAAAGCATTCTGTTATATAATACGAAAATATTTCAAATGCTCTCTCTTGAATCGATAGAAGCTAATATTGGAATGATAACTGATATAATATTAATTCAAAAGTTCAGAATGATTTTGTTATCTGATTGTCTCCGTTCTGGATCGAGGCGGTCGGCGGCGTATCCCATTACATTCGTACGGTCGTAACGGGTAGTGGAGAAGAGAAGACTGCGGCCGGGCGGGAAAAATGACAACCATAGGTGCGTAAGCGCCGGCGGCGGGTGCCGGTCACTCCGACCTGGGTGGGGACGTGTCGGTGCGGTACAGGTCCGTGACGGCCTGCCACCGGTCGAAGTACGAGCGCCGGCGCTCGGCGTACAGGTCGCCGATGGCCGGATCCGGCTCGATGGTTCGCTCGACGCCGAGGAGACACTCGCTGGCCTCGCTGGCGTCGTCGTAGACGGACGTGATGAGCGCCGGCGGGATGAGCAGGCCGGCGGCGGTACGGGACTGCATCTGAACGACCGGGCGCTCCCAGATCGACGAGCGGAGGTCGTGCCACCAGCCGAAGGGCTCGCCGGACTTGGCCGAGATCTCGCTCATCATCCGCACGGTATCGATAGACGTGTCGAACAGCTCCTCGACGATGCGGATGTAGGTGTGTTCGGCGAGCGCGACGCCGGTCGCGACGCCGCGGGCGAACCGGCCCGTGACCTCCGCCCCGGAGAGTGCGGTGTCGTGATTGATGCCGAGCACGGAGGTGCCGACGTCGGGGTCGAAGAAGGGGCTGCGGTTCCCCTGGAGGAACACCTCGTACTCCTCGCCCGGCGGCGTCTCGCGAGCGAGTTCCAGCCCCCGTTCGCGGGTGCAATCGAGCAGGCGGTCACAGAACCAGGCGAGGACGGCCCCGCTGTCGAAGGACGCGCCGGGAAGGTACCCCTCGAGGGGATGGCGGTGGAAGTAGAGGGCGTCGTGGGAAGTGATCGACTCCGAGACGTACTTCACGAGGCTGGTCGCGCCGACCGTGAGGCTGAA
>JAHENO010000197.1 GCA_018609945.1 Haloarculaceae archaeon
CCGTTCTCGGCTTCTTTCGCGCTTGGACCAGTCATTCCCTCGCACTCGACGGTGCGGAAAGTAGCTCGGTCTCGTGCGCCCCATACTCTGTTTCACGCTCTCTGGCTATAGCAGAATTTCCATCGAGTCATTCCCACCCGACTGCAGGCCTGCCCTACCCCGGGTCGCTCTGAGTCCTCCCCGTGCCTGGACACGCGCTCGCTGCCGTGCGGTGGCGCGCACTGTCGCTGCTCCGTCAGCGACAACACTGCGCGAGGGATGAGGAGCGCAGCGCAGCGAGCACCGCAGTGAGCGACGCGAACGAGGACCGCAGCGAGTCCCGGGAGTCGAACGCGCGGGGGGTTTCTGGCTGGCTATAGCGGTCACATCGCCAACACTACCGACAAAGACCAGCCCGGCCCGCGAGGATTCCCTGCTCATCCGGCCTACCAGCACCGAAACTCCCGCGAGCGACGCGAGCGGAAGACTTTGGACGGCGGCCCCCCACCGAGGAGTAATGACGGACATCCGCGAACTCGACCCGGAGACGGTCGAGCGCATCGCGGCCGGCGAGGTGGTCGAGCGGCCCGCGAGCGTCGTCAAGGAACTTGTCGAGAACAGCCTCGACGCCGACGCCACCCGGGTGGAGGTGGCCGTCGAGGCCGGCGGGACCGAGGGCGTGCGGGTGCGCGACGACGGCACCGGAATGACCGAGGCCCAAGTCCGCCGGGCCGTCGAGGAGCACACCACCAGCAAGATCACGGACATCGGGGACCTCGAAGGCGGGGTGGGCACGCTTGGCTTCCGCGGCGAGGCGCTGCACGCCATCGGTGCGGTCTCGCGGCTGACCATCACGACGCGCCCACACGCCGAGAAACACCCCGAGGGTGGGTCCGAAGGGGGGCGAGGAAGCGGGGGAAGCGGGCAAGGCACCGAGCTGACCGTCGAGGGTGGGGAGGTAACGGGCGTCGAACCCGCGGGCTGTCCCGAGGGGACGACCGTCGAGGTGCGGGACCTCTTCTACAACGTGCCCGCGCGCCGGAAGTACCTCAAACAGGAGTCGACGGAGTTCGCCCACGTCAACACCGTCGTCTCGGGGTACGCGCTGGCGAACCCCGATATCGCGGTCACTCTCGCCCACGACGGCCGCGAAACGTTCGCCGCGCCAGGCCGGGGCGACCGCCGCGAGGCCGTCATGGCCGTCTACGGCCGCGACGTCGCCGAGGCGATGGTCCCCGTCGAGAGCGACGGACTCCCCGAGGGTCCACTCGACGGCGTCTCCGGACTTGTGAGCCACCCCGAGACCAACCGCGCGAGCCGGGACTACCTCTCGACGTTCGTCAACGGGCGATACGTCACGGCCTCGGCGGTCCGGGAGGCGGTCGTCGACGCCTACGGGACCCAGCTCGCGCCCGACCGCTATCCCTTCGCCGTCCTCGATCTGTCCGTCGACCCCGCGACGGTCGACGTCAACGTCCATCCCCGGAAACTGGAGGTCAGATTCGCCGACGAGGACGGCGTCCGCGAGCAGGTCCGGGCTGCCGTCGAGGAGGCGCTGCTCGCCGAGGGGCTGGTGCGGTCCTCGGCCCCCCGCGGTCGTTCGGCCCCCGAACAGACCGAGATCAGCCCCGGTGACGACACCGAACCCGGAGGCAGCGAGCGACCGACGGGCGGGCCAGCCGACGGAGACGACGGTAGCGTATCGGGGCGCGAACCGACTGCCGACGCGGGGACCGCCCCGACCGACGAGCGCGAGGGCACGGAGAGCGTCTCTCCTGGCGAGAGAACGACCGAGGGTGCGGCATCGGCGGGAGCGGGTTCCTCGACCGCCGAACCCGGCGGACAGTCGTCAGCGCGGGACGACCCTGGGTCGGCAGCCCGGGACGAGCACGCGTCAGTCGACAGCGACGGTGCGTCCGCACCGGACCGCGAGGGCGTGTCCGCACACGACCGGGAACACACGTCCGCCGCCCGGGTGGGGAAGTTCGAGGGGCCACAGCGCCAGGAGCGACTGGGCGACACGGATGGGGAGTCCCGGAAGTTCGAGTCGCTGCCGGCGATGCGCGTGCTCGGCCAGTTCGACGAGACGTACGTGGTGGCCGAGACGGCCGACGGCCTCCTCCTGATTGACCAGCACGCGGCCGACGAGCGGGTCAACTACGAGCGCCTGCGCGAGTCCTTCGACGGTGACGTGGGGACGCAGGCGCTGGCCGAGCCCGTGGCGGTGTCGCTGACCGCCGGCGAGGCCGACGCCTTCGGGAGACACGCCGACGCGCTGGCGCGGCTGGGCTTCCGGGCCGACCGGGTCGACGACCGGACCGTCGCGGTGCGGACGGTGCCGACGCTGGTGGCCGAGGCCGCGGACCCGGACCTGCTCCGTGACGTGCTCGCGGCGTTCGTCTCGGCGGACCGCGACCCCGGCGACACCGTCGAGGCGGCCGCCGACGAACTGCTCGCCGACCTGGCCTGTTACCCCTCGGTGACGGGCAACACCTCGCTCACCGAGGGGTCGGTCCTGGAGTTGCTCGAGGCGCTCGACGACTGCGAGAACCCCTACGCCTGCCCACACGGGCGGCCTGTCGTGATCGAACTCGACCGCGAGGAACTCGAAGCCCGCTTCGAGCGGGACTATCCCGGCCACCACTGACACCAGACGATATTTGCCACGGCCGGGCGTGTGTCGCGACATGAACCTCCGGTCACACGACATCGAAGCGCGCGACGGGACGACGCTCAACTGCTGGGAGCGCTCGCCCGAGGACGCCGACGAGGCCGTCCTGTTCGTCCACGGCTCGATCACCAACGCCCGCGCACTGTTCGCGACGCCCGTCGAAGACGACGACTCCTACTCGTGGCTCCACGCCGCCGCGGACCTGGGGCGAGCGGCATTCGCGCTCGACGTCCGTGGATACGGCCACAGCGACCTCCCCCCGAGATGGACGAACCGCCCGAGGCGAACGGACCGCCGGTGCGGGCCGACCAGGCCGCAGACGACGTCGGGGACGCGCTCGGATTCGTCCGCGAGCGCTACGAAACGGTCCACCTCGTGGGCGTCTCGTGGGGGTGTCACACCTGCGGGCGACTGCTCGAACGCGACGCGCCCGCCCTCGCCTCCTACACCGCGGTCGCACCGGCGTACAAACCCCGCTACGACTTGGAGGAGGGGCTGGCGGCCCTGGGCGTCGACGGCCTCGACGTGGCGTGGTACACCCAGGACAAGGCGACCGTCAGGGAACGCCAGGGCGGGCACGAGGCGCTGTTCGAGGCGGTCTGGCAGGCCCAGGTCGAGTCCAACCAGGGCGTCGACAGCGAGACGTACGTCGCCCAGACGGGCGCACTCGCCGACTGGGCCGACTCCTGTCGGGGCGAGCCAGTCTGGAACCCGGCGGCCATCGACGTCCCGACGCTGGTCGTCCGCGGCTCCGCGGACGAGATCGCGGACCGACCGGGCACCCTCGACCACTACGACGAACTCGCGGTCCCCGGTGACCGGGCCGACTACGTCGAAATCGAAGGGGCCGACCACTACCTCATGCACAGCGACCGCCGCCGGGACTTCTTCCGGACCGTCCACGACTTCCAGACGCGGATGCGCTGAGCAGGCCCTACGCGTCGGGGAGCGCGTCGACGACCTGCCGGACGCGCTGGCTCTCCTCGCGGGGGACGACCAGCGTCCGGTCGCCGTAACTGGCCACGACCAGCCCGTCGACACCGACG
>JAHENO010000198.1 GCA_018609945.1 Haloarculaceae archaeon
CCCTTCGCGCGGGCGGCGTCGACGTAGGGTTTGCCGAGTTCGTCGAGCATCCCGCTCCTGGTCAGCCGGGTGATCAGCGCCGTGAAGTACGTCCCCAGGGTGAGCGCGGGCAGCGTGATGTGCCAGAGCCACGTCCCCAGGGTGTCCGCGAACGCACGCACCTCCAGGGGAACCGCGACCGACGGCCCCGCGAGGTCGACCGCCACGAGGTGCCCGAAGGCCTCGAGGAACCCGACAGGCCGCTGGCTGGTCGGGAAGAGATTGAACTGGACGGCACCGACCAGGATGAGCATGATGCCCAGCCAGAAGTTCGGCGTCGAGATGCCGACCAGCGAGAACAGCGTCGCCCCGTAGTCGGCGGGCTGGTGGCGCCGGGTCGCGCTGACCACGCCCAGCGGGATGGCGATGACGACCGCGACGACAGAGGCTGCCACCGCGAGCTCGATCGTCGCGGGCAGGCGCGCGAACACGACGGCGCTGGCCTCCTGGCCCCGCAGGTACGAAAAGCCCATGTCGCCACGGACCAGCCCGGCGAGGTACTCGGCGTACTGGACGTACATCGGCCGGTTCAGGCCCAGTTCCTCGGCGATCCGGCGCCGGAGCTCCGGACTCGCGTCCAGCGGGGCGATGAAGTTGACCGGGTCACCCGGCGAGATGAAGCGCAACAGGAAGACGACGGTCACGACTCCCCAGACGACGAGGATCCCTTGCAAGCCGCGCCTGAGCAGGAACCGACCCAGCGACATGCCGCGGCGCCCCTACTCGTTTGTCGGCAGTTCCTGCGAGCGGTCGATCAGGTGGTCGAAGTCCTCGTCCTTGAACGTCGTGAGCGCGCCGTCGCTGGTCAACAGCGGGATCAGCGTCTGGCTGGCGTCGAAGGTGGCGTTGCCCCACCCGATCAGGTACCAGTCCGGGCTGGTCGTGATGTCACCGTCGAGCAGTTCCTCGACGAGCCCGCCGAAGTCCCGTTGCTGGACCGACGCCGAGACGTTGTCGAGGTCGTCGACGAAGCCCGCGACCGTCTGGGCGATCTCCAGGTCGCTGAGGTACCGGCCCACGGGCGTGTGAAGCTCGATCTCGGCGCCCTCGTAGCCCGACATCGCGACGAGTTCCTCGGCCCGCTCCGGGTCGTAGGGGTAGGGGTCGACGTCCTCGTTGTATCCGACGAACCCTTCCAGGGTGGGCTGACCCGTCTGGGCGGCGAACCCGTTGAGGACGTCCTCGATGATCGATTCGAGGTCGATCGCGTAGTTCATCGCCATCCGGAACGCCCGACTGTCGAACGGCTCGACGTCGAACCGCATCGCGTTGTAGATGATCCGCGTGCTGGGCACTGGGGCGACTTCGGTCGTTCCCTCGCCCTGGACCCGCGAGACCTCCTCGGGGGGAACGTTGACGATCACGTCGGTCTCGCCCTGGAGGAGCTGGTTGACGCGGGTGCTGTCCTCGCTTGCACCCCGGAACACCAGCCGGTCGATGTCCGGTTCGCCACGCCAGTAGTCCTCGTAGGCCTCGAAGACCACCTCGACGTCGGACTCGTAGTCGACGACGCGGAAGGGACCGGTGCCGTTCATATCGCGGTTGATCTCGCCGCTCTGGCGTTCCTCGATCCAGTCCCTCTGGACGACGTCGCAGTAGGTCGCGAACTCCTGGAAGACGATCGGATTCAGGCCGTCCGAGAAGACGTCGACCGCGCGCTCGGCGTCCCCGGCCACCTCCGCGCTGGTCACGCCCGCGAGCTGGTCGCGCTGTGGGCTCTCCAGGCCACCCACTTCGGGGTCGACGATCCGGTTGATGCTGTATGCCACGTCGGCCGGCGTGAGTTCGTCCCCGTTGTGGAAGGTCACGCCCTCCCGCAGGTGAAAGCGGACGTGTCCCTCCTCGACGCGCTCCCACTCTTCGGCCAGTCCCTCGATGATGTTGCCCTCCCGGTCCCGCTCGAGGACGCTGTCGTGGGCCTGCGTGACGATGTTGTCCGTCGGGGTCTCGCGGTGGTCGTGGGGATCCAGCCCGGAATCGAGTTGCCCCTGCGTGATGACGACCTCGCTGTCGCCCTCGGTGGGCGTGATGTCGTACGCCGCGATCAGTTCGTCGCGCCGCGGCTCCCAGTCCAGCCGCGTCGCCTTCCCGTAGACGCTGAACTGCCTGTTGAGGAAAATCCACGGTGACTCCTGGTGTGCCGCCAGGTTCGCCCGCTCCAGGTAGCCGATCCGCGTCTCCGGTTCCTCCATGCTCCGCCACTCGGCCTCGCCAAGGCCGTCCATGCCGTCGCCGTCGTCGCCGTCCATGTCGTCGCCGCCGTCACTGCCGTCGCCACCGTCGCTGCCGTCACTGCCGTCACCGCCGTCGCTTCCACCGTCGCTGCCGTCACTGCCGTCGCCACCGTCACCGCCGAACACGCAGCCAGCCAGGGCGACTGCGCTTGCCGTAGCACTTCCGTATGTGAGAAATCTCCGTCTGTCGAGGTTGTTCTCCTCGGACATACCAGCCCATTGAGGCAGGAACGTAAATATGTACTCCACCGAGGCGGCGAGGGATGTCACGGTTACGACGTGTTGTGGAACGGTGGGAGTGTGCCGATCGGCTCGGCACCCCTCCGCAGACCGCAACTCCGGAACGGTCGGACGCGGACTGGAGGCGCGTGCTCGGGCCGAAACGGGGGTGGGACGGCGTGTCCTCATTGCGAATCCCGGCGAGGCCGCGGGTTCGCAGGCGTGACTGGGATCGTCAGGGAGGAGGGGAGACCGGGACCATCGGGGAGCGGGGATATCGTTCGTGTGCGATTCGCGGTGAACGGTGTGCTCTCCCCAGTCGCGGTTGTCGTCCAGATAGTCTGGACTGGGGGCCGCGGAGGTGGCATCGGCGGTAGACCCGCCGACCCACGCCGCGTGTGCGATGGTAGTCTGCCGACTCAGATGACGCGGGACTGACGGCGATTTGCGACCGGGTGTTCAAGTACGATGCGGGCGTAGGAAGCGTATGAGCCAGGTGACGAGGAGAATCGTACAAGAAGTACACGACGAACCCCACCTCGAAGGCCGACGAATCACCGTTCAGTTCATCAAAACGCAGGTCGAGGACCGCGGCCTCGACCCGCGAACGGTCGCCGATCGTCACGACATCGACGTGGCCGATGTCTACCGTGCACTCACCTATTACCACGACCACCCAGAAGAGATGCGCGCCGTCGAACGCCAGCGCGAGGCGGTCGTTGAGGATCACGAGCACCTGACCACCGATCCTGACGACGTCCGCGGCTGATGGCGTATCGAATCCTCGCAGACGAGAACGTCGAACGAGCGACGGTCAACTACCTGCGAAAGCTCGACCACGATGTCGAACGCCTCGACGACGTCACGGGACTCGGACGCGGGAGTGAGGACGAGTCCATCGCCCAGTACGCCCGCGAACACGACCGTCTGATTCTCACACAGGACGACGATTTCTTCACCGACCTGGACGTCGAGGACACCGCGGGCGTCCTCTTCCAGCGGGACCAGAGACTGTCTACGCGCGAGGTTGGAGACGCGGTTCACGAGATGTCACAGTATCTTGATCAGTCCGACATCATCCTCGAATACATCAGCAGGAACTGGTTGTGATGCTGTTCGCATCTCCAAACCGGATAGAGAATAGTCACTGAAGCGTCGGGCTGTGGCTGATATCCGGGGGAGCGCTTAGGGCACGACCCCGGAGACGGTGCGTTTCGTCACGCCAGGTTTCACGCCGCGGCTCAGATGACGCGGTTTTGGAGGTAGTCGAGGTGTTTGGCGTTGTAGACGATTTTGACGTCGTCGGTGGCGGCGGAGCCGATGC
>JAHENO010000199.1 GCA_018609945.1 Haloarculaceae archaeon
GAACGAAGCTCAAAACCCTGTGATTGATTCTATGACACGCTCATATCCAGCAAATCAGGATTGAAGGCCCACTAGGTCGCTGGATGCCGTATCGTCAGATGGGTTTTCGGTTTCCATTTTTATTACCTCGAAAGTTACGACTCCTCGTAGTGCTCCATCAGTTCAACGAGCACGTCGTCGTAGGTCTGTCCGCCTGTCTTCAACGCGCGAAGGTTGTCACGCGTTTCCGCTGCGACTGCAATGCTTGTATTCGACATTGCATTCATACGTCACCTATAGATAGCATTGACCATCTCGTGAAAACGGATAACGTGCTAAAATATTGGATTGAAAACTCAAATTACCATTCGGTTTGTTTTCCCATCCGTTAACGGGTTTTGAGTTGCGGAATGACCATTTAACAGATTGAAGTCGAGGATATAGACCGACACATAGTCAAAATCTTGGACTCGCTGGTATCACATTGACCGTAGTACGACACCCAGAGTCCCACTCGTCGTTAAGTAGGTTATATACCCGTAAACGCAGACAGCCCATGTCTAAGCGATAGTAGCCCTGAGTCGATGGAACACAGGGGCTCGTAGTAACGAACGCAAACACGCCACATTGCTCTTTGGTCTCCGCGAAATGAACACAGAGGCAACGTCTCGGACTAGTGGAGAGACGAGGCACACAGCGAGAAGGAGAATCTCTATATTGGTGATTCACTGGATTTCGGAATAGGAAATCCGCCACCAGTCCTACTAGCGACTTCTCCGAGCGCCACAGCATGCCTGACCGCTACTGTCAGCAGTGTGGCGCAGAGCTTGACGATGATGTCTCGTACTGTCCCGAGTGTGGAGCCGAAGTTGGAGACAAGCACGAGCCAGACACGACCGACACGGAAACCTCGACAGACGGGGACTCGTGGGAATGGTCAGACCCGCAAGGACCGTTCCAGTCACCACGACGGGCGCTCGGCATACTGAACGTGCTCGGCTTCGTCTCGTTCCTCCTCGCCATTGGTCTCAACGCCGTTGGCCTACCCATCACCGCGCTCCCGCATCCGCTGCCTATCGCTATGTTCGCCTTCTGGTTCGGGGTACTCGTCATCGGTTTACCCTTGTGGGGACTCCTATACGTTACCGACAACGTTCTGGGGTTCTTGCGTGGGTGAAGGTTGCATAATCACGACACCTACTCTTTGTCGGTCGTTCGATGACGACCTGCACATGGCCTGTGACACCTGTGACGCCTTGGTCATTAACGTGAGTGCGACCGCGTCATTCCCGTTCTCTCCGTCGTGACGTAGGTCGTTCCTGTGATGTATCAGAAGTTTTCCGGACGCGGAGAGCGTGTACGTCTCTGCGTCTCTCCGGTTGCACGTATGCCGTCGGGGATTCGTCTTCACATTCACTCGGCTCCGGAATTATACCATACTGGCCTACGTCGAATCTCGTGAAACGCAAGCAAGCGCGAGGTCGCGTGCTGTGACGGGTTCAAATCTCCCGACGATTTCCCGTCGAAATCGGGTGAATCGCAACGCTGTGCGGTGATTGTGGTTCGACTCGCAACAAGAATGCCGCCTCCCGGATTTGAACCGGGGACAGCTCGATCTTCAGTCGAGTGCTCTCCCAGTCTGAGCTAAGGCGGCGCACCACCGAATCGGTGCAGGGGAGAAAAAAGGATTTCGAAACCCCTCCCCGCCGCTGCCCGTCAGTTTCGGGGATCGATCGTCGAGTACTGCTGCCGCCGGTCGGTACCTTCTTGTCGTGGACAGCCGCCCTACAGGGGCCGGTCCCGCTGGTCCGCGCCGGCCACAAACCGGTGGAAGATTAAAGCCGTCCTGGCCGCAAAGGGGTAGTATCGACATGTGGGACGACACCACACCGGATCGAACCCGGGCGACACGCAGACGGATGATCGGGGCGCTGGCGGCCTCGGGCGTGGCCGGCGTCGCCGGTTGTGTCAATCTGGGCGGCGGCGACGGCTCCGATGGCTCGGACGGCGGCGACGGGAACGGTGGCGGTAACAGCAGCAGTGGCAACGGCAACGGCGACGGCGACGACCTCGCAGACTCGGACCTGGTCGGGCCGGAGGGCGAGCAGGTCGCGCTGACCCTCGTCTACACCGAGGGGTCGGACTTCGTCGCGACCACTGCGGAGTTCATCGGCCAGGAACTCGAAGCCCTCGGCTTCTCGATGGAACTCGAGACGGTCACCTTCGACCAACTGCTCCAGCAGTACGTCCAGAACAGGTACACCGGCGACGGCGAGCCGGAGTGGTCGGCGGGCCCGAACAACGCCGGCCCGCGCGAGGAGACCGCCAGCGCCGAGCAGTGGGACCTGATGTTCGGGATCAGGTTCAACACCTACCCGCGCACGCCGGCCTCGATCGACGCGTTCTGGACCGAACGGTCGCCGACCAACTACTACGGGTACGTCCCGCAGGCGGATCTGGCGTCGATGTTCCAGGAGTTCCGGACGACCACGGACACGGCACGCCGCGAGGAGATCATGGCCGAGGTGTTCGGAATCCTGAGCGAGGACCAGCCCGTCAATTTCCTCTCGATGCGCGACGACATCGCCGGCTACCGGTCGAAAGTCGTCGGCCCCGAGGAGGAGTTCGGCGCCAACTGGGACAGCACCACCTGGTACTTCGACGAGGGCAGCGGCCGGACTGTCGCCGGGGAGTGGATCAGCGGGTCGACCACCGACGCCCGGTCGCTGTACTTCCCCGAGATCAACGACGTTCCCTCGAGCAACCGTGTCGGGCTGACACTCGATGGTGCCTACGCCGTCGACGAGAACAACGAGGTCCAGCCGCTCTGGCTGGACATCTCCGACACGGGGGACGGGCAGGTCTACGTCTGTACCCTCCGGGACAACCTCCAGTGGGGCGGCGACTTCGGGCAGATGACCGCCGAGGACTGGGTCTACCAGACCAGAAACGTCCACACCATCGACGGCGGCCAGGACCATCCCTGGAACGAGGACACCCCGCCCTCGACACAGACCAGCGACTGGGAACAGATCGAGAACATCGAACAGACCGGCGAGCTGGAGTTCCAGATCGAACTCGCCGAACTGAACCCCTCCTTCCCGCTGGAGCCGGTCCTGTGGGGGGCCTACTGTGCGCCCAAGGCCCTCTACGAGAAGTACGTCCCCAACGCCGAGGACCTCAGACAGAGCGAGGAGTTCAACCAACTCACGTTCACCGGCAACCTCGGACCGTTCGAGTTCGAGCGCTGGGAGCGGTCCGCGGAGTTCGTCGCGACGCGCAACGACGAGTACTACATGCGCGCCCACGCCGACGAGATGGGCGAGGAGTGGGCCGACGCCCCTTACGTCGAGGAGTACACCTACCGCGTCATCTCCGAACAGGCCACCCGTTTGGAGGCGCTGCGACAGGGCGAGATCACGAACACCGGCATCCCACCGGACCGGTTCCAGGACTTCACGGACTTCGAGGAGGTCGACGTCTACCAGATCCCACAGCCGTTCCTCTCGATCGTCGCGTACAACCAGCGTGCCAACGGGTGGCCAGAACTCAGGACCCGCGAAGTCCGCCAGGCCCTCTCGATGTCCGTCAACAAGCGGGAGGTCACCGAACAGATCTACCGCGGGCTCGCCGAGTGGACCCACACGTTCCAGCCGCGGTGGTCGCAGTGGTACGACGACTCGCAGGTCACACCCTTCGGCGTCGACGACTCCTACGACAAGGCCGGGGCGCGCAGGATGCTCGCCGAACACACGAGCTCGGACTTCGGATACGAATAGCGAGTCCACATGAAGTGGTACATCGTCCGGCGGGTCGCGTGGGCTGGCGTCGCGACGCTGGTCATCCTGACGGTCACGTTCGTGTTGATGTACCTGACACCCGACACGCGACTGCTGGAGTTGCAGTTCGAGGCCGCCCAGGCCGGCCAGGACCCTGAACAGGTCGCCCAGGCCGCCGCGGAGGCCCGCGGCCTCGACGACCCTTTCCTCGTCCAGTACGCCGACTTCATGCGGAACATGCTGACCCTCAACTGGGGCTGGTCGACGACCCGCTCCCAGCCCGTGATGGACGCGCTGACCGACGCCATTCCCTACTCGATGATGTACGGTGTGCCCGCCGTCGTGCTCTCGACGGTCGCCGGACTCGCCATCGGGCTGTACTCGGCGGTCAACCAGTACACCAAGACCGACTACGTCGCCACGTTCTTCGCCTTTTTCGGGATCTCCATCCCGAACTTCTGGTTCGCGATCATTCTTCTGGTGATCTTCGGGGCGTGGCTGGGATGGGTGGACATCCTCTTCGACCCCACGCTCGCGAAGGTCGACGGCGAGTTCACGCTCGGGGCGATACTCAGTTGGCCCAACATCAAACAGCTCATCCTCCCGATCTTCGTGTTGACGACGACGTCGGTCGCGAGCATGATGCGCTACGCCCGCGCGGAGGCCCTGGAGTACGTCGAGGCCGAGTTCGTCAAGACCGCCAAGGCCAAGGGCGTCGACGAGCGCACCATCGTCCTCAAGCACATCTTCCGGCCTGCGGCGGTGCCGCTTGCCACCATCCTCGTGGGTGACCTGCTGGGGATCATCTTCGTCGGGTCGTACCTCATCGAGGTCGTATTCGGGATTCCCGGCCTCGGATTGCTCTCGTTCAACGCGATCACCAATCAGGACACCGCGCTCGTGTTCGGGACGGTCTTCGTCCCGACGTTCATCGCCATCATCGGCAACCTCGCACAGGACATCGCGTACGTGATACTCGATCCGCGGATCGACTACGGTGATCGCTGATGTCGGGACCCGCCGACGACGATGGCCCCGATGGCGGGCACACGTCCAGCCCGGACGCCGGCCGAAGCGGGGAAACCGGCGGGAGAGTGTCCGATGGCACCCGTCACAGCACCGATGGCGGCCGACACAGTACTGACGGCGGGGGCCGGGCGACCTTCGAGGACGTCGACTGGGACGACATCGAGGCCACGAGCGGGTCGCGCTCGCCCAGACAGATCGCGTGGCTGGCGATCATCGGCGTCTACTCGGTGGGGCTGGCGCTGGACCTGTATGCGCGGTACGCGACCGCCGTCTACACCCGCGTCGTCGGGTTCCTCAGCGGCGCCGACCGGACTGCGGTCGAGACGCCCGCGTGGGTCCCCGAGCCTGGTCCCGCGGAGTTCGCCGTCGTCGGGACCGTCGACGGCGTCGACTGGCTGTGGTCGCTGACGCTGCTCGTGGGCGTCTTCTACGTCGCCGTCCCGCTCTACGAGAACCCCCGGATGACCCGCTACTACTGGCGGGAGTTCAAGAAGAACAAGGCCGCGGTGATCGCGCTGTGTTACCTGGCGGTGATCTTCCTCATCGGGCTGGTCGTTCCACGGGTGGTGTCGCCACCGGCGGTCGAACCGCTCCTCCAGTACCAGCCCCCAGTCTGGGGGGCCGTCCCCGATACCGTCCCCATACAGTGTGTCGGTCCGGTCAGCGACGGACTCTGTCACGGCACCTGGGCCCACCCGTTCGGTACCACCCACCAGGGCAAGGACATCCTCGTCTCGGTCATCTACGGGATGGAGATCAGTATGCAGGTCGGCCTCATCGGGATGTTCCTCCAGTTGCTGATCGCCTCGGCTGTCGGGCTCTCGGCGGCCTATTTCGGCGGGTACGTCGACGAGGTGCTGATGCGCTACGTCGACATCCAGATCACGTTCCCGACCTTCTTCCTGTATCTGCTCGTCGTGTACCTCTTCGGGGGCAGCCTCTTTCTGATGATCATCGTCTTCGGCATCCTCGGATGGGGAGGGATCGCGCGCATCGTCCGTTCGGAGGCGCTCCAGCGCCGCGAGGAGGCCTACGTCATGGCCGCAGAGAGCGCCGGGGCGTCCAGCCGCTGGACCATCCGCCGGCACCTCCTGCCGAACGTCTCCAACAGCGTCATCACGGCCGCGACGCTGGTCATCCCGGGGCTGATCCTCGCCGAGGCCGCGCTGGCGTTCCTGGGGCTGGGCGACCCGACCATCCCCTCGTGGGGCGACATCATTGCCGCCGGCCGGAGCGACCTCGACCGGGCGTGGTGGATCTCGACGCTCCCCGGCGTGTTCCTGTTCCTGACCATCCTCGCGTTCAACTTCCTCGGAGACGCCCTGCGGGACGCCCTGGACCCGCGACAGGAGGCCGGCAACAACGAATGACCGAGTACGACGACACCCGTGAGGGGGCGCTGTCGGAGGGTCCACTCCTTTCGGTTTCGGACCTGCACACGTACTTCGACACCGAGGAGGGGACGGTGCGGGCCGTCGACGGCGTCAGTTTCGACGTCGACCGTGGCGAGACGGTCGCGCTGGTCGGCGAGAGCGGGTCGGGCAAGACCGTCACCGGCGAGTCGATCACGCGGCTGTTCCGGAGCCCGCCGGGCTATATCCCCGAGGGGTCGATCCAGTTCGACGGCCGCGAGGTCACGGCGATGTCCGAAGCGGAACTCCGCGAACTGCGGGGCGGCCGGGTGAGCCACGTCTTCCAGAACCCGCAGGGCGCCCTGAACCCGGTCTACACGGTCGGCTGGCAACTCCGGGAGGCGATCGAACTCCACCAGGGTGTCGACACGGAGGAGGCCCGCGACCGCGCGATCGAACTCCTCTCGCGGGTGGGAATCCCCGAGGCCGGCACCCGGCTCGACGACTACCCCCACGAGTTCTCCGGCGGGCAGAAACAGCGGGTGATGATCGCCATCGCGCTGGCCTGCGAGCCCGACCTGCTGATCGCCGACGAACCCACCACGGCGCTCGACGTGACCATCCAGGCACAGATCCTCCGGCTCTTCGCGGACCTCCAGCAGGAACGCGACATGGCTGTCCTCTTCATCACCCACGACCTCGGCGTGGTCGCGGAGGTGGCCGACCGCGTGGTCGTCCTGTACGCCGGCAAGGTCATGGAGCGTGGCTCCGTCGAGGACATCTTCGAGACGCCGGCCCATCCGTACACCCGGGCGCTGCTGGCCTGTCTCCCCGGCGAGGGGTCGGTGGGCGGCATTCCGGGCGAGATTCCCGACCCGACGGACCCACCCGAGGGTTGCCGGTTCGCCGACCGCTGTACGCACGACCGCGAGGAGTGTCACGAGGGTGGCCAGCCACCCCTCCACGGTCTCGACGGTGACGGAGACGGTCACGTCGTCTCCTGTATCCACTTCGGTCCCGGCGGCGATCCCGACGTCGTGCTCGGCGACAGTGAACAACGGCACACGTCAGACAGCAGGAGGCAGACCAGGACTGACGGGGGCGACGACCGATGACTGTCGGCGGACAGCCGCTCCTGGACGTGCAGGGACTGGAGAAACACTACCCGGTCACCCAGGGCTTTCTCAACGAGGAGGTGGGGCGGGTGCGTGCGGTCGACGGCATCAGCTTCGACCTCGCGGGCGGCGAGACGTTCGGCATCGTCGGCGAGTCGGGCTGTGGGAAGACCACGGCGGCGCTGGCGCTACTCCGGCTGGTCGAGCCCACGGGCGGGACGGTGCTGTTCCGTGGTGAGGACGTCACCGACTTCGACGCCGAGCGACTCAAGCGGTTCCGCCGCGAGGCGGGGATCATCTTCCAGGACCCCGATTCGAGTTTCGACCCGCGGATGAGCGTCGGCGACGCCGTCGCCGAGCCGCTGGTCGTCCAGGGGATGGACGACACGGACCGCCGGCGCGAGATCGTCGCGGACCTCCTCGAACGGGTGGGGCTCTCGGCGGCGGACGCCGAGCGCTACCCCCACGAGTTCTCGGGCGGCCAGAAACAGCGGATCGCGCTGGCCCGGGCGCTCTCGGTCAACCCGGACCTCATCGTCGCCGACGAGCCCGTGTCCGCGCTGGACGTCTCGACCAAGGCGGAGATCATCGCGCTGCTCGACCGGCTCCAGGCGGCCTTCGGCCTGACACTGATCGTCATCAGTCACGACCTCGGTGTCGTCCGGGAGATCTGTGACCGCGTCGCCGTCATGTATCTCGGCGAGTTCGTCGAGGTCGGCCCCACCGAGGAGCTGTTTGCCGACCCGCAACACCCCTACACCCGGGCGCTGCTCTCGTCGATACCGACGCCCGACCCGGCCGAGCGTGGCATGGGTGTCGAACTCGAGGGCGACGTTCCCGATCCCGAGTCGCCGCCGCCAGGCTGTCGGTTCCACACCCGGTGTCCCGAGGTGATTCCACCCGATGATCTCGCCCTCTCGCAGGACGTCTGGCGGCGCGTCCTGCACTTCCGCCAGCACGTCCGCGACGGCGTGCTCGATTCCGAGGGCATCGCCGAACTCGCCGCACTCGCGGCCGACGAGGCGACCGCGGACGACCTCGCGGCCGTGCCCGCCGAGGCCGTCCACGACGTGCTCCGGCGGGAGTACGACCTCCCCGACCGACTCCCCGACGCCGACGCCGAGGCCGTCCTCGACCGCGCGCTCGACCGGATCGCGGCTGGCGACCTCGACGGGGCGCGGGAGACCCTCGCCGAGGCCTTCGTCACCCCCTGCGAGCGCGAGACGCCGCCTCTCGAGGAACACTCGCCCGGGCGCGAGGCGGCCTGTCTCCTCCACGAACCCGCGTACAGCGACGTCGGTCGCGGGGAGTGATCGACGATCGGCACGGAGAGGGGGCCTTTTCACCGTCGAGGCGCTTCACCGTGTATGGCCGACCGAGACGGCCACGGGACCGGCGACGGCGGCGAGACCAGTGACAGTGACCGTCGCGGGGACCCTGCGCGGCGCGCGGCCGCCGGCGTGCCGGTGGAGATGCGTCTCGAGGGCGAGTCGCAGTCCGATCCGGCGGGAGACAAGTCGACGGCGCCGGACCCGCCGACAGTCGTGGCGCTGACCGGGCGGGCCGGCGTCGTCCTCGCGGTCGGGTCACTCGGCCTCGCCCTCCTGGGTGTCGGCGGGTTCGTCGTCGGCCTCCAGCCGTACGGTGCCGTCGCCACGGTCCTGGCGCTGGCGGGTGTCACCGTCGCGATGGTCCTGGGAATGGCCTACCAGGCCTACACCGGCGACTGGATCGGTGAGTGAACGGGCACGGATGGAATAGTCACTGAAGCGTCGGGCTGTGGCTGATATCCGGGGGAGTGCTTAGGGCACGACCCCGGAGACGGTGCGTTTCGTCACGCCAGGTTTCACGCCGCGGCTCAGATGACGCGGTTTTGGAGGTAGTCGAGGTGTTTGGCGTTGTAGACGATTTTGACGTCGTCGGTGGCGGCGGAGCCGATGC
>JAHENO010000200.1 GCA_018609945.1 Haloarculaceae archaeon
GCGTTCGTCGTCTTCGCCGGCGCGTACATCTCGCTGTTCGTCTTCCGGGCGATCCTGCCGGCGGTGGTGACCGTGGAGGTCGCCGGAACTCCGGTCGCCGTTCTCGCGTGGGCCGGGGCCATCGCCATCGGACTCGCGCTGTGGGTCTACCCCGAGTGGTACGTCATCGACGCCGCCGGCATCGTCATGGGAATCGGCGCGGCCGGCCTCTTCGGTATCAACTTCGGCATCCTGCCCGCGCTGGTGTTGCTCGTCGTGCTGGCTGTCTACGACGCCATCAGCGTCTACGGCACGGAACACATGCTGACGCTCGCGTCCGGCGTGATGGAGATGCGCGTCCCCATCGTGCTGGTGGTGCCGCTGACGCTCTCGTACTCGTTTCTCGAAGCAGACATGCCGGACCCTGCAGGCGATGGCGACCAGCAGGGGGGCGGCGAGGACGTGGCGACCCCCGGGATGGCCGAAGGCGATGGATCAGACGCCGGGAGAGCCGGCGACGATGGCCCGGACACACAGGTGGGCGCCGGTAGCTCGGGTGCCGGTGCGACGGCGAACGGCGGCAGCGACACTGCCGGGGAAAGCGGCGAGTTCGAACTCGAGCGGGAGGCGCTGTTTATCGGCCTGGGCGACGTGGTCATCCCGACAGTGTTGGTCGCGAGTGCGGCCTTCTTCATTGCCGAAGTTCCGACCCTCGGGCTCGGTGGCCTGACCATCGGGCTGCCGGCCGCGGGGGCGATGGGCGGGACGCTCGTCGGTCTCGTCGTCCTGCTGTACATGGTGCTCCAGGGCCGGGCCCACGCCGGCCTCCCGCTGCTCAACGGGGGCGCCATCGGCGGCTATCTCGTCGGTGCGCTGGCCGGCGGGATACCGCTGCTGGAGGCGCTCGGCCTCAGTGGGATCCTGTGATCAGGGCATCGCCTCGCTGGCCGGAAACATCTCGACCGTGTCGCCGAGGCCGGCCTCCCGGGCTTTCTCGTAGAGCATGTGGGCGGCCGCGACCGTCTCGACGCCGGTCCCACCGCTGTCGAACAGCGTCACCTCGCCCGCCGACCGGCGGCCGGGCGCTTCGCCCACGAGCACCTCGCCGAGTTCGGCGTGAACGTGGTCGGACCCGATCGCGCCAGCCTCGCGGGCCGCGATGTACGCCCCGGCGTCCTGCGTGACCCGCGCCCGCAGGTCGGGAACGTAGGTCGCGCGCGCGACAGTCTCCGCGTCCACTTCCCGTTTCTCGGGGTGGTACTGGCCCATGGCGGTGACGTGGGTGCCGTCGTCGAGGTCGGAGTTGTCGAAAACGGGCTCACTGGCGGTCGTGGCCGTGATGACGACGTCGGAACCGGCGACCGCCGCCCCGCTGGAGTCGACTGCCCGCACCGTCGCGTCGAGTCGGTCGTCCATCTCGGCCGCGAAGGACTCCCGGTTGGCGGCCGTCGGCGAGTAGACGTCGACGGACTCGAACTCGCGGACGGTCGCGGTCGCGAGAAGCTGGCCGCGGGCCTGCGAGCCGCTGCCGATGATCCCCAGGGTCGAGGCGTCCGTGCGGGCGAGCGCGTCGACGCCGACCGCACCGGCCGCCCCGGTCTTGAAGGGATTGAGGCTCGCGCCGTCGAGCAAGGCGAGGGGCTCGCCGCTCTCCGCGTCGAACAGCGGCAAGAAGAAGTGTGCGTCCGCCGCGCCGAAGCCAGCAGCGTAGGTGTATCCGCCCATGGCCCCTGTCTCCGGGAGGATAGCGAAGTAGCCAGTCAACATTCCGGGCGGGTCCGCCCCGTCGAGGCGAGTTCGCGGCTCGGCGGGTGCACCGTGTCCCCGCTGTCTGTATCCCTCGCGGACTGCCTCGACGTACTCTGCGGGCGTCGCCAGGCCCGCGACGTCCTCGCTGGTCAGGTAGAGCGTCTCGGTTCCCATGCTCACCGGTCGGGCCGAGCGGACTTGAGGCGACCGGTTGTCGAGACGGCAGCAGGTGGGTCCGCCGTACCCACTGTCGACCTCCACGTACCGTCTGACAGGCAGACTACTCTCACAACCAGTTCTGTGTGCCTGTCGGCCGGGGTCACCCGGCCATTTCCGTTCCGAGGACGAACAGTAGCCGCCACCCGACAACCAGGACACCGCCGACGACCAGCGTGACGAGGACGAACGCGACCGTGGTGCCGCCGCTGAACACGGGGGTCGCGCGCAGGGCGTGACCCAGGAGGACGGCGACGACCCACGCGGGGACGGTCCAGCCAAGGGCGCGCCTGTAGGACCGAACTGCGTCGGCAGTGTAGAGGCCGGCGACGAGCGCGACCGCCACCCAGGCGAGCAGGAACGGCGCGAGCGTGCCCGCCACGGTGCCCGGGTCAGCGAGGGGCTCTCCGCCGTGCTGGATGGTGCCCGCCACGACGAATGCGGTCAGTGCGAGGGCGTCCCCGACGGCGAGCAGGCCCGCCAGCGGCCGGCGGTCGACCCGCGTCCGCAGATACGTCGACGTGCTCATACCGGGACGTTCGGCCGGGACGGACTTGGAACCCCCGCTTTCGGTGGACGGCCCGGAGGATACATCGGCCTCGGGTCCCACCGTCGGATATGGAGTTCGAACTCCTGGGGTGGCCGCCGGACGGGCCGACGCTCCGGCTGGATCACCGCGAGTTCGCCTACGCGGGCAAGTTCGTCATGTCCGCGACCGGGAAGGCCGTCGCCCGCGAGGACGGCGTAGTCGCGGCCGTCGCGTTCAACGATGACCGCACCGACGGGACCCGTCTGCGCATCCGCTACGTCACGGTCCGGGCGGACAGGCGCGGCGAGGAGATCGGCCCCCGGCTGTTGCGGTTTACCGCCGAACGCGCCCGCGAACGCGGCTACGCGGACGTCCGCATCGCCGCGAACAACCCCTTCGCCTACGAGGCCTGCTACCGCGGTGGCTTCGTCTTCACCGGCGAGGAGACCGGCCTCGCGGAACTCGTCCTCGCATACCGTCCCGAGCGCGCCACCCCAGGCACAGGAGAGACGCCGACAGCGGCGAGGAAGGATATGTATCAGGAGGGTCTGGACCGGTATCGCGCGCGGGACCTCGCGGAGACCGAGGAGTCGTTTCTCGACGCCTACCGCGGACGGGATCCGCCAGCGGTCGTCGAAAACCCCGGTGCCAGCGACTGACCGCTGCCCGCCCCACAGCCTCGGCCCCCCAGGGTTTACTCGGCGTTCGCTTCTGCGTCGACGACCTCGTCACCGGTGGTGTGGGCTCGTGGCGACCGTCACACCGAAATTCCCCGGGACCGAACGACTGGTCGTGACGGACCCACCACCGGATATCGACGACGTGCCGCGGGTGTCCTGTTCCCGGTGTGGGCGGACGTGGGACCTCGCGTACGAACTCGACGAGCTGGCAGTCGGAAACCGTGCACTCGAGCGGTTTGCGCTCGACCATCGCCGCCACACCGGCCACTTCCCCGACGACGTCACCCCGTGGCTGGTCGAGTGCCGTCGCTGCCCGGACGAGGACGCGTTCCTCTCGGAGGGTCCTGCCCGTCGCTTCGCCGCGACCCACGCCCGCCACACCCGACATGCCCTCGACGTTTACCCGCCCGGGAGTGACGAGCCCGACCCCGTCGAACCACCGGAACTGTCCGGCGACGAGTAGAAGGCTGTGCGTCCCCGACCCACAGACAGCAACGGCTTATGTCCGGTCCACTCGAAGGTAATGTATGCGCCGTCGCCGGTTCCTGAGCGGGCTGACGGCAAGCCTCGCGGTCGGGACCGCCGGTTGTCTGGCCAGCCCGCCCGAAAACGGGGCAATCTCGACGCCCGACACGGCGTCGACGTCGCCCGCCGACGCCACGTCGACACCCGGACCGGCGGAGTCCTTCCCCGAGGAACCGGGCGCGACGATGGTCGGCGGCACGGAGTTGCCGGTCCCACTCTCGGAGATGCGCCATCCCCTGCCCAGGGATTACATCCCGGCAATCGTCGAGCCGGCCTTCGCCACGGACTGGAACGGCCTCGACGCCGGTGAGCGGGACCCGTCCCTGCCCGACGACGCGCCGGTGCTCGGCGTCGAGCGCGACGGGCGGGCCCGGGCATACCCGCTCCGGATACTCAACCACCACGAGGTCGTCAACGATTCCTTCGCCGGACCCATCGCGGTCACGTACTGCGTGCTCTGTGGGAGCGGCGTCGTCTTCGAACGCACGGTGGCTGGCGAACCGACGCGGTTCGGCGTCTCGGGCAAGCTCTGGCGGTCGGACCTCGTGATGTACGACGGCCTGACCGGCAGCCTCTGGAGTCAGCTCGCGGCGACAGCGATCAGAGGACCCCGGACTGGCGACCGGCTCGTCATGCTCCCGTCGACCCTGACCACCTGGGCGGAGTGGCAACGGTCCCATCCGGGAACGAGGGTGTTGCTCCCGCCGCCACGGTCGGGAACGATCGGGGAGTACGACCGGCAGTTCGACTACTTCACCCCGAAGTACGGCTACGGGGACGAATCACAGCTCGTCGGCCGGGACAGCTACGACGGCAACCTCCATCCGAAGACGATGGTGATCGGCGTGGTGTCGGACGGCACGGCACGCGCGTACCCCTTCGGGGCCGTGACCGGCGAGGGTGTGATCAACGACCGCGTCGGCGACCTGCCGGTCGTGGTGACCGCCGCCCCGGACGGAACGCTGGTCGCGTACGACCGCCGGATCGACGGCCGCACGTTCCGCTTTGTGGGGGACAGCGACCGACACCTCACAGCTGACGGGTCACGCTGGGAGCGCACGACCGGACGGGCAGTCGATGGGCCACAGGAGGGGCGCCGTCTCCGGCAGGCCAGCGACCACCCGCCGATGTTCTGGACAGGCTGGTCGAAATTCAACCCCGGGACGGAGGTCTACGGCGTCGAAAACGGGCAGTGAAACCGGGGCCGACAGTTACTTGTGCCCGTTGGGAGACGCATCTCACATGCACCGCCGCCGACTGCTCCTGGGATGTGGCGCCCTCCTGTCGGGAACGCTGGCAGGCTGTCGGGGCAACTCCGACTCCGGGTCGGACGAGGAGACGCCGACAGCGACGTCCACCCCGACGGCGAAGGAGGTCTCACTCGAAGACGGAGGGACGGACGCGGAGACCCCGACCGCGACGCCGACACCGACCGACACGCCGACGGCGACACTGACGCCAGCCGACACGCCGACCGCGACACCGACTGCGGCCGGCATCACCCACGAGATCGACGAGCGGTTCACCGTCGGAGAGGACGAGAACGCAGTCACCTACCGTATCACCGAGTTCTGGAAGGCGGACCGGCTCGGAAATGTGGCCAGCGTCTCGACCGCAGACGGGACATTCCTGATAGTCGTCGTCGAAGTGACCAACCCACAAGACGGCACCATCGCGATCCCGCGAAACGAGTTCCGCACGCTGTCCACGAACACCTGGCACAAGTTCGACAGGGACGCCTCGGCAAACATCAACAACGACGACCGCATCGACGAGCCCTCGCTCGTGAACACGTCGATCCGCAGCGGCGCGACAGAGCGGGGTGCAGTCGCGTTCGACGTCAATCCCGAGGACTCCTATCGCATGTGGATCTTCCCCACCGGGCCCGAGAACACACCCGAACACTACGTGAATATTGGACCGATCTCGGTGGTCCAGGAACTGTAGCGCGCCCGGGGGAGAGCACTGCAATTACGCCGAGAGCGGGTCCGACTCGAACAGGCGCGCGCCACAGCCCGGACAGGAGACGGCCGCGACCTCGTGGTTCCAGCAGCACGACTGGACGGTCTCGGTCTCGAAGTCGGGCTGTGCGCCACACTCGGGGCAGGTGTCGAGAAACAGCCGCAGCCCGTGGAGAAGCTGGCTCCGCTGGCGCAGTTCCAGCCCGCTCCAGTCGGGATGGCGGTCGGCGAGCACCTGCGCGGCCCCCAGGTCAGCGAGGAAGGCCGCGCGGGACTCCCACCTGCCGGCCACGCTGCCGTCGACCGTGGCGCGAAAGGCGTCCCCGTACTCCTCGTAGCTGACCTCGCCCTCCTCGATGTCGAGCGCGGCGAGCAGTTCCGCGCGGTCGGCGTCCTCTGCCCGAACGCGGTCGATTGCGGCCAGCCAGTCGGCCCGGAAGCCGTCGGTCAGACACAGGTCGTCTCTGTCCGGGCACTCCTCGATTGCGCCCGCGGCCACGAGGTCCTGCTCGGGATGGAACGTCGGGTCGCCGGCACCGTCCCCGTCGCCCCCGGCGTCTGCCGGGGCCTTGCCGAACTGCGCCAGCACCCACTCCGGGAGATACCGTCGGGTCAGCCACGGCGTCCCGGGGACGAGGTACCCACGGAGGGCGATCGTCACGCCACAGATGACGAGGACGCCGGCACCGAGGACGACGCCGAGGTCCGCACCCGCCCCACCAGCGACGGCGGCCACGCCTGCGCCGGCTGCCAGGAGGACGGCTATCCCCGCGTTTACGACCGTACATGGCAGACAGCGGTTCTCGCCAGTGTGTTCTGGACGGCGGAGCCGTGCCAGCAGGTCGTCCGGCGCGCGCATCGACGGTTGGTTTGGCTCCCGGCCTGTTGAATCTTCCCGGTTCGGCGCTCCGGAGGCGTCAGTATCAAACACCTGGTGGTCCAAGGAGAGGGCGATGGGAAACGCCGACCTGCGGGAACTGGCAGCCATCGAGGAGATTTCTTTCGACGAGGTGGCAGGATCGGTCGTCGCAGTCGACGCACACAACTGGCTGTACAGGTACCTGACGACAACAGTCAAGTGGACCCGCGAGGAGGTGTACACTACCGCCGACGGAACCGAGGTCGCCAATCTCGTGGGCGCAGTCCAGGGATTGCCGAAGTTCTTCGAACACGACCTCACGCCGGTGTTCGTCTTCGACGGTGCGGTGACCGACCTCAAGGAGGCGGAACTGGACGCTCGCCGGGAGCAACGCGAACGCTACGAGTCCCAGCTCGAGGACGCCCGCGAGCGCGAGGACGAGGTTGCGGTCGCTCGGCTGGAGTCGCGCACCCAGCGCCTGACCGACACCATCGTCGAGACGACGCGGGAGTTGCTGGGATTGCTGGACGTGCCGGTCGTGGACGCCCCCGCGGAAGGCGAGGCACAGGCTGCTCACATGGCTCGCAGGGGGCACGTCGACTACGTCGGCACCGAGGACTACGACGCGCTGCTGTTCGGCGCCCCGCGCACCCTCCGCCAGTTGACGAGTTCGGGGAACCCGGAGCTGATGGACCTCGATGCGACCCTCGCAGCCCACGACCTCACCTGGGAGCAACTGGTCGACGCAGCCATCCTCTGTGGCACCGACTTCAACGAGGGGGTATCGGGGATCGGTCCGGCGACGGCCGTGTCGCTGCTCCACGAGCATGGCGACCTGCTGACCGTCTGCGAGGCCGAGGGGTACCACATCGACCAGGCCGACCGCATCCGACAGCTCTTCCTCGACCCTGCGGTCGACAGCGACGTCACTGTGGATACCGACATCGATCCGGACCTCGACGCGGCACGCGCCTTCGTCATCGAGGAGTGGGAAATCGAGGAGAGCGAGGTCGAACGTGGCTTCGGACGCATCGAGCAAGCACTGGTGCAGACAGGGCTCGACAAGTGGACCTGATGGCGTCGCCAGCCCGCTTCGCCGGTCAGCCCGAGCGTACGAGTTGCCACCAAAAATAAAGATTCTTATTAATTCACTACAAATAGGATGCATTATATTTCTGTAGATATTTCTCTATTTCA
>JAHENO010000201.1 GCA_018609945.1 Haloarculaceae archaeon
GAGGTCGCCCAGTTCCTGGAACGTGAGCGGGTCCTCCTCCTCGCTCCAGGCGAAGGAACTGGAGTAGTTGAACGCCAGGTCCAGGTCGGGGTGGGTCTCGTGGATGGTCTCGGCGTACTCGACGGCGTCCTCGCGGGAGGGATCGGGCATCTCCGGCCACACCAGGTCCACGCCGGCGTTCGCGTAGATGCGCCCGCGTTCGAGGTGTTCCTCCCAGTCGCCGTTCGCGGACCCGTAGGCGTCCGTGCGGGCGATGATGACGGTGTCCTCGGACTGCTTGGCGTCGACGGCCGCCGAGAAACGGGCCTCGGCCTCCTCGCGGGAGACGATCTGCTTGCCCGCGATGTGGCCACACCGCTTGGGCGAGGTCTGGTCCTCGATGTGGACGGCGGCCACGCCCGCCTTCTCGTACTCCCGGACGGCGCGGCGGACGTTGTGGACGCCGCCGTAGCCGGTGTCGGCGTCCGCGATGACGGGCAACTGGGTCGCCTCCGCGATGCGCTTGCCGTTCTCGACCATCTCGGTCATCGTCACCATCTCCAGGTCGGGGAACCCGAACTGCCCCAGCACCGTCGAGTACCCGGACATGTAGACGGCGTCGTGACCGGCCATTTCGGCCAATCGGGCGTCCAGCGCGTGGTAGAGGCCAGGGGCGAACACGAAGTCCTGCTCCTCGAACTTGCGTCGCAACTCCCGTGCGCCGGGGTTGTCGACGTCCCGAACGTAGGGGCCCGTGTCTCGAACTCGACTCGCAACCTCGTCCGTGCCTGAGTCGTCTCGTGTCATGTGTGGTGTTCTGCGCGAACTGCCTCGCGCTGTTGCACCCGACCGCTCACGGTCGACGCACTAAAACATTATGAACAATAATGATAATATTCTTTAATCCGTTATTACTCCTTGTGACCTATAAGGCCGTATTATTGAATGTGAGTGTCACGCATGGGTTGGCGGGCGGGCGTCGGGGACGGCGGCCCCGGCGGGCGGTGTCCGGCGGCAGTCTTTTGTCCGGACGGGGACGATACTCGGGGGCATGACAGAGGAGACAGACAGGCGACTCGTCGCCGGCTGGCAGGGTCGCTACTACGAGGATTTCGCTGTCGGGGACGTCTACAAACACCCCTACGGTCGGACGGTGACCGAGACGGACAACGTGTGGCTGACGAACATCACGATGAACGTCAACCCGATGCACTTCAACGAGCCCTACGCCGCGGGGACGGAGTTCGGCGAGCGGCTCGTCGACGGCCTGTTCGTCATCTCGCTGGCCGTGGGGATGAGCGTCATCGACCTGACGATGAACGCCACCGCGAACCTCGGGTACGACGAGGTGCGCCACCACGCGCCGGTCTTTCACGGCGACACCATCTTCGCCGAGAGCGAGATTCTCCACAGGCGCGAGAGCGAGTCCCGCGACCACGTCGGCCTCGTCACCGCCGAGGTCCGGGCGTTCAACCAGGACGACGAGAAGGTCCTCTCCCTGGAGCGGACGTTCATGGTGCTCAAACACGAGCACGCCCAGCCCTCGCCGGCACGGCCGACCGGCTGGCCCGAGGGTGTCGGGACACAGCCCGAGGACCTCGACGAATAGTTCAGAGGGTATCCGCCGCCGGGAAGCACCGCTAATGTGGGTCGGTAGCCGTGTCTGACAGCCCAGCCACCGGCACGAAAGCTCCCGGCCGCTCTCAAGGAAACTCTGCGTGTGACGCTGCTGCCACTGCAGAGACAACGCACAGCCAGAAAGCCCCCGGCCGCTCGACCACTCCGGGTTCCGGAAGACGGTCCTGCTCGCTTTGCTGCGCGGGCTGCGACTTCCGTCGTCCCGCTCGCCTTGCTCGCGGGACCCTCGCTGCGGTCCTCGTTCGCTACGCTCACTGCGGTCCTTGCTTCGTCCGGGAGGGACCGAGGCGGCCGGCCCCTTTCAGTCCCACCCCGCCGACGGCAGGCCTGCCCTTCCCCGGGTCGCGCGACGAGACGCGCTTCCGGCCGACCTGGCGTGCGCTGTCGCGGCCTCGGTGCCGCGACAATATCGCGCGAGGGACGAGGAGCGCAGCGCAGCGAGCACCGCAGTGGCTGGGGAGGTCTGTGGCTGCGGTGCGGTCGGGCGGGACTGAAAGGGGCCGCGGGCTCGGCGAACCCGGACGACGCAAGTAACGCAGGGAGCAAAGCGACCGAGTAACGCAGCGAGTCCCAGGAGCCGAGCACGCGGGGGCTTTCTGGCCAGCGGTGACGCACGCATCTCCCTCAGGAGAGCAATCTCGCACGCGCTGGTGAGCACCGTCGCTACGTTACTCGCCGGGCCCAACCACCGGATTCCGAAGCCGGCCGATCCCCTCGTACCGGATTTCGACCTCGTCGCCCGGTTCCAGCAGGCCGGGATTTGCCGGGCTGCCAAAGGAGATCACGTCGTCCGGCCGGAAGGTGTACCGCTCCGAGAGAAAGGAGACGACCTCGAAGGGATCGAACAGCATCAGTTCCGTGTTGGCGTCCTGGCGTTTCTCGCCGCCGACGTGGGTCTCCATCTCGATTCCGCGGGGGTCCAGGTCCGTCTCGACGACCGGCCCGACCGGGGCCGATCCGTCGAAGGCCTTCCGCGCGGTGCGGCCGGGCTGGTCGAGTGCGTCGAGGTCGTTGAGGATGGTCCACCCGCGCAGGGCGTCCCGGACCTCGCCCTCGCCGTCGAGGTCGGTACAGCGCTCGTCGACCACGGCCGCGAGTTCGCCGGCGTAGGTGAGTTCCTCGGTCCAGGGCGGGTGGACGATGGGGTCACCGGGGTGGTGGAGCGAGACGGCGGGCTTGATGAACCAGTCCGGCTCGTCGGGACGGTCGTAGTCCATCTGGTCGAGCGTCTCGGCGAAGTTGCGCCCCACGCAATAGAAAGTGCCGGGGTTGCAGGGTGCCAACAAGTCGGCGTCCTCGCCCACGCGGTAGGTCTCCCCGTCGGCCGTGACCGTTCCGTCCTCGTACTCGCCCTCGCGGACGCGCTCGTCGGTCCTGACGCGTGCGATCTTCATCGGCTGGCCTTCGTCGGGGTGTGGCTTACATGATGCGGTCGAGACAGATCGGTGCCATGATCGTGACCGGTCAGTGGTCGCCGCCGTCTGGCTCGCTCCCCGATCCGACCGACGGTGTCTCGTCCTGCTCGACCTCGACGTAGACCGCTCTGATATCGTCGTTGGCGTGTTTCAACGCGCGTTCGATATCGTCGACGATGGCGTCGACGGCCCGCCCCGAGAGGTCGGGGACGAACTCGACGTCCGTGGTGACGAGGACGGTCTTCGGGCCGAAGTAGACCGTCCGGAGGTCGACGACCGACGCGACGCCCTCGACGTCGGCCACCAGCCCGCCGAGTTCGCGCTCGACATCGTTCGGGAGACTTTCACCCATCAGCAGTCGCTTGTTCTCCCAGGCCAGCGCCAGCGCGAAGCCCATCAGCATGATCCCGATCAGCAGCGCTCCCGCGGCGTCGTAGATCCCGTTGCCGGTCACTTCGGTCAGCCAGACGCCAAAGAGGGCGATCCCGGCACCCGCCATCGCGATGGTGTCCTCGGTGAGCGCCGTCAGCGTCGTCGTGTCGGCGGTCTTCCGGAACGCCTCCCGGTACCCGCTCCAGCCGTTTGTCCGGATCTGCTTTTTCATCGCTGCTCGTGCCTTCGCGAGGGCGTATGCCTCGAAGGCAATCGCACCGATCAAAACGCCGTAGTTGACGAACACCGCAGGGAACTCCCGGCCGAGCAACTCCGCGGTCCGGACGCCAGCCCCGCCGCCGTGGCCGGCCTCGTGACCCAGCACCGCCTGGATCTCCTGGTAGCCGTGTTTGGCCGACTCCCATCCCGCGATCCCGAACAGCAACACCGACACCAGGAACGAGTAGAAAAACTGCGCTTTCCCGTACCCGAAAGGGTGCCGTTCGTCTGGCGCGCGGGAGCCATACCGGATGCCGACCAGCAGGAACACCTGATTGCCCGTATCCGAGATCGAGTGATACGTCTCCGAGAGCATCGACGGACTCCCGGTCAGCAGGAAGCCGATAAACTTCAGGATCGCGATGGCGCCGTTCGCGATCAGCGCGGCGATGACGACCGATTTGCTGCTTGCCACTGGCGGGGATTTGTCCTCACCCGTCAAGTACTCGGTGGATTATTTGCCCAGGAACACGCAGTTGCGGTGTGCTCCTCGCGCTCGCGGACACCCACGGCCGGGACGACCCACGCCTCACTGCCCACCTCCAGCAGCGACTCCCGACGGCCGAGTGTGTCATCCACGCCGGTGACTTCACGACGGCGGCAGTCCTCGACGCCTTCGCCGGCCGGTCCGACCGCTTCGTCGCCGTCCACGGCAACAGCGACCGCAGCGCGGTCAGCGCGCGCCTGCCCGCCGTCACCACCGTCGACGTGCTCGACCGTCGCTTTCTCGTCGTCCACGGCCACGACCACGACCGGACGGCGCTGTCGCTGCTGGCCCGACAGGAAGGCGCCGACGTGGTCGTCGTCGGACACACGCACACGCCGGGCACGGACCAGCTGGGCGAGGTCACCGTTGTCAATCCCGGCAGCCACGCCGACCCGCGCGGGTCGCGCCCGGCGTACGCGGCTATCGAACGGGCCGGCGGGGCGCTCAGCGTGCGGTTGCGGACACCGTCTGGCGAGGCTATCGAGACCGTTCGGGTCTAACCGTCAGCCGGGGGCCGAGAAGCCCGTGGCCCCACGATGTTTGACGACTGATAGGCGAAAGGTTCGACCGAAAGTGCGGTGTCACAGTCGAATCAGAACTGGTCAGCGGTCCTACACGGTCAGCACTGGGACGGAACAGGTGCGAACCGTCGCCTCGGCCACGCTGCCGGCCATGAGGCGATCCACGCCGGTCCGCCCGTGTGTCCCCATCACCACGAGGTCGACGTCGTGGTGGTCTGCGTATCGCGAGATTTCCTCCTCGGGCAGGCCCTCTTCGACGGCAGTTTCGACCGGCAACCCCCGTTCGGCCCCTCGTTCGGCGACGGCGTCGGTCACGTCCCGTCCGCGCGACGAGAGCGAGTCCCGGAGTTCGTCGACACTGATACCGGGCGCGCCCTGGTTGGCCCTGTTGCTGTCGGTGACAAACAGCGCATGGACCGTCGCGTCGGTCATCTCGGCCAGGTCGAGCGCATGTTCTACCGCGCGGGACGCCGGCTCACTGCCGTCCGTCGGGACGAGAATCGTGTCGTACATTGTCGTTCACTGCACTCGCAGGTCTGTCGTGTATTGTCAAAGGTTGTCGAGGGACTTCCCACGTACTGAGAATTCCCGCGCTCCGTGTCGACGCTTCGAGTCTTGCACGTCATCAGGTATCTATCGTCGCTCGCATCCACGAAATACGGTGGGTTCCAATCGACTGTCGGCAAGCCACCAGACGGGTCCGGGGAGGGCCGAAGCGAGTCGTGCGCCGGTGTGCGGGTGGAGGGCCGAAGCGGGTCGGCGCACTCCCGGCTACGGCGGGGGACAAAAAGTACTCGACGGAGACTCAAACGCCGGTTTGAGTTACCCACGCGGTCTGACCGCTACCGGTCCGACCCGGGGCTGTCGCGACCCCTTTCGTCGACGACGCGGGCGTGTCGGCTACCGCCGACGAACGCGAGTGCGGCGCCGCCGCCGACTCCGAGAAACCGCACGAGGGTCAGGAGCCACTCGGGGACCGGTCGCTTCCACTCGCCGGGATAGCGGGTTATCACGTAGAACGTCCCGTCGTACTCGACGAGTCGTTCGTACTCCGCCACAGCGGGTTCGACGTCCTCGCCGAGTCGTATCCGGCGCGTGGTCGATGCGCTCCCGTTCCGGACCGCTCGCTTGCCGATCGGTGGGAGCCGCTCGTGTTCGACCGCATACTCTCGCAGTACCAGCGTCTGCGACCGCGGTTCGTTCGAGAGCACGAGCGTGCCGTTCTGGACGGTGGCGTTCGGGCGAGCGTACCCCTCGTCGAACCGGACGTAGTCGTAGCCGAAGAACAGACCGCGCTCGTCGTCTTCGAGATGGACCGACGTGTCGTTGTTCACCCGGAGCGTTCCGCCGTAACCGACCTGTCTCGCCAGGACGCACTCGCGGTGGTGGATGCTCCCGGAACAGTCCAGCACCGCGGAGGGCCGGACGGCGTCCGCGAAATCGTAGTGCGTTTCGACCTGTTCGGCCCGGTAGGTGTAGGTCTTCTCGCCGGGGACGCCGCCTGGAAACAGATACACGGGATTCAACACGAGCACGATGCCGAGGCTGAACAGGAGGAGGGCTCTCGTACGGGGCTCCATACGGGAGTCGGTCAGCGAGACGAAATATATGTTTTCGGATACCCCGGTCGAACCGTTCTCGGTGCCGGAGCGACCCCGCGACCCGACACGGTACGAGGGCGATCACTACTGGCCTAGGTACCACGCGACCGTGACGATCCCGAGGACGAAGGCGCCGCCGGCAAAGAAGAGCAGTCCCGGCGGCAGGCCGGCGGCAGCCCCGGCGACCCCGTCGACGGCTTCCGGCGTCGGCGTCACCGCGTCGAGCGCCTCGGTCGGTTCGGGTGCCGCCGTCGGCGTCGGCTCGGGTGTCGGTTCCGGCGTGGGACGTGGCGTCGGCGTGCCCGTCGGCTGTGGCGTCGCCGTGGGAGTGCCAGTCGCCTGTGGCGTCGGCGTGCCCGCCGGTTGGGCCGTGGGCGTCCCCGCTGGTTCGGGCGTCGGTGTCCCGGTCGCGTCCGTGGTCGACAGCGTGTCCGCCGTCGGCGTGTCGGCCGCCTCCGGCGTCCCGGTCGGCTCGGCGGTCGGCGTCTCTGTTATCTCGCCCGCGTCCTCACCGGTGAAGTCGGCGTCGCCCCCGCCGTCGCCACCACCGCCATCGCCGCCATCGGTGTCGTCGGCCACGCGTTCGTCGTCCGCGGCCTCGCTCCCGGCGCCGCCATCGCCACCGGCGGCGTCACCTCCGCCCTGGCCGGTCGGGGCCGGAGCGCTGAGCTCGCGGCCGAACAGCGCCTGGACGGCGAGACTCGCGAGCGCCAGCACGCCCAGCGCGCCGACGAGTCGCTGGATGGCCGTGCGGAGCACCGAGGAGTCCTCCTGATCGCCGGCGAAGATGACGAGCGGCTGGTCGGCGGCCGCGTAGACGTCCATCTCGCGGCCCTTCGCCGAGTAGGCCGTATCGACGACCTCGACCGCACCGGCGTCTTCGAGGCTTTCGAGGTGGTACTGTGCGTTCTGGAGGGACGTGTCGACCCGCTCTGCGAGTTCGGAGGGCGGCGCGGGGTCGTCGTGAACCTCGGCGAGGATGTTCCGTGCGGTCTCCGAGGACAGGGCCGACAGCACCTCGTCGGCGTCCTCGCTGTCGACGCCGATGACGCGTGGGCCGGCGTCCTCGGAGGGGGACGCGTCGGGTTTGGAGGGCAGCAGCGACATTACCGACCGATACCGCCCCCGCTGATATCAGTCTTTTCGAGGGACTGCGTCGCCCGGTGCAGCGTTCCGGGAGACCACCGATCGAAGCGACAGGGCCGAAACCACTTTTGTCCGTCCCCGCCCTAGACCGGGCATGGCCGCCGACCTGGTGACGTACGGGATCCTCGCTCTGGTCCTCCTGTTCATCTTCTTCGGGTACCTCATGCTCCGCCGGACAGTGCTCCAGTTCAAGAAGGGCGTCAACGAGAGGCAAAAGCGCGAGTGAGCCCACGGGCGGGAAAGAGTAGAAGAGGCAGAGAACAGCTAGTTCTCGAAGCCGTCCTCGAACCGGAAGGTACCGTCCCGCTGGACGACCTCGCCGTCGACCGTTATCGAGGAGTCCTCGCTCATATCGACGATCATGTCCACGTGGACAGCGGACTCGTTTTGCTCGTTGTCCTCGCCGACCGTGTCCTCGTAGGCCCGGCCGACGGCCATGTGGACCGTATCGCCCATCTTCTCGTCGAACAGCATATTGTAGCTGAACCGGTCGATATCGCGGTTCATCCCGATCCCCAGTTCCCCGAGCCGGCTGGCACCCTCGTCGGTGTTCAGGACCTCGGTCAGTACCGCCTCGTTCTTCTCTGCCGAATGGTCGACCACTTCGCCGTCTTCGAATTCGAGGGAGACGTCCGTGACCTCCCGGCCCTGGTGGTAGAGGGGTTTGTCGAACAGGACCTCCCCCTCGACGGAGTCGGGGACCGGCGCGGTGAAGACCTCGCCACCGGGGAGGTTCTTCTCGCCGTAGTCGTTGAGGGTGGGGTTGCCGGCGACGGACATCGTCACGTCCGTCCGTTCGCCCGAGCGGACGCGAACCTCGTCGGCCCTGTCCATGATGTCGACCATCTGTGACTGGTGCTCGCGGACGGCGTCCCAGTCTTTGACGATTGCGTCCCAGACGAAGTTCTCGTAGGCTTCGGTCGACATCTCTGCCAGTTGTGCGTTCGCGGGTGCGGGGTACTGGGTGAGACACCACCGCTTCGAGAGCCGCTCGTCGAGGATCGGCCGTTTCGCCTTCGAGTACGCGGCGTTCGTCTCCGGGTCGACGTCGCTGGTCTCGGTGACGTTCGTATCCGCCCGGATCGCGATGTAGACGTCGGTCTCCTCGACGAGGGCCATCTGGTGGGCCGGCGTCTCGAAGTCCTCGCGGTTGCGGAGATGGGCCCGCTGGAATCTGTCGTTGCCGCTCAGTACGAGCGGGTTCGCGCCACGGTCGCCGATTGACTCGTGCAGCGCGACCACGAGGTCCTCGGCTTCTGGCGGCGCGACGACGACGACGTCGTCGCCGGCCTGCAGGTCGACGGAGTGGTCGACGACGATTTCGGCGTGCTCCCGAATGCGTGGGTCCATATCCGGGGGTGGGACGGAACCCGGATACTGTTTTCGGACAGGTATCTGTCCGTGAGCGCGTCGGAGCGTGTCACGATCACAGTATCGGGTAGCAACTCGATCGCGGGAAACGGGCCGCCCGCAGAAATCGCGCAGTCGCTACCGGCCGGTGTCCGTGGCTGCGACGGCTTCTGCTCGCCGACGGCGGGCACGCATCGCGGCAACTTCTCTGTCGGCTTTCCGTTCAGTAGCCGTATCAATTATCATAGTATTCATGTAGTTTACTCTTGGTCTGGAAGCAATAAATGGCTGTTCATTCGTAGGCTGTGCCCGTGTTATTCGTTATCAATATAGTATCAAGATAGCCACTTCTATAACATTTGGATACTGTCACAGGATCACACGCACGGCGGTCGTGTCGGTTCGGGAGCGGGATTGCATCTGCCCCTGCCCGCGACCGGGTCGGTCGGTGCGACGAGCGTCGTCACACTCATTAGTCTCCGCGGGAACACCACCGGCTACGATGGACGCAGACCGCCCTGTCCGTACCGCAGGCGAGTTCGCAACGCGGCGAAGTGTCTCACGACCGACGAGGTTGTCGGGGGGAGCGAGGGCACCGCAACCGAGGGTGACCGGGTCTTCCAGCGGGATGGTCCCGTCCGGGTCGGGGATGGCTTCGACGCGTCGCGTCCGCGAACAGTGACGGACGAGGCATCGGGCGGCACGTACACGCTCGTCGTCGAACTGACTGAAGCCGCCGACATCGAGGTCGGCGCACTCGGGACCCGGTCGCTTGCGGCGGGCTGGTACGCCTACACCGGGAGTGCGCTGGGGCCCGGGGGGTTCGCGCGCGTCGACCGTCACTGCGAACTCGTGGCCGGCGAGCGGTCGACCCGGCACTGGCACGTCGACTACCTCCTCGGTCACGACGCCGCCTCCATCGGTTCGGTCACCTGTTCGGCCGGCGTCGACGCCGAGTGTGCCGTCGCGGGGGCAATCGACGGGGGCCCCGTGGAAGGGTTCGGCTGTTCGGACTGTGACTGCCAGTCGCACCTCCGGTACGCGCCGCGACGCGGGCCGCTTCTGGCGTCCGTGGCCGCTGCACACGCACAGTCCTCGAGCCACCAGCGGTAAGCCGTCCGGGCGTCAACGGACGGGGGATGACCGACCCTTCGCTCGCCCTCGACGGGGCGCTCGCGGCCGTCGCGGACGGGGAACCGCTCGTGCACGCGCTCACCAACGACGTCACCACCAACGACGTGGCCCAGGTGATCCGCCACTGGGGTGGCCTGCCGGTCATGTCCCAGGACGATCGCGAGGTCGCCGACATGGTCCGGACAGCGGCGGCCTGCCTGCTCAACACGGGGACGCTCGACGCGGCGACGGAGGAGACGATGGTCGCGGCCGGCGAGGCCGCCGCCGGGGCGGACGTGCCGGTCGTCCTCGACCCGGTCGGCGCCGGCGCGACGCCGACCCGCGACCGCGTTGCCCGGCGGTTCGCGACGGACCTCGACCCGACGCTCGTCAAGGGCAACTACGGCGAGGTGACCGCGCTCGCGGGCGCGGACGCGACGGTGCGTGGCGTCGAATCCGTGGGGGACTACCCCGAGGTGGCGGAGACGGCCGTCGCCTGCGCCCGCGAGTTCGGGGCCGTCGTCGTCGCCTCGGGGGAGACCGACGTCGTCGCGACGGCCGACGCCGCCTACGAGGTCCGTGCCGGCGATCCGATGCTGGGACGGGTCGTCGGCACCGGCTGCATGCTCGGGGCGACGCTCGCGGCGTTCGGCGGCGCGCTCGGCGACCCGTTCCGGGCCGCACTCGCGGGAACGGTCGCGTTCGGGCTGGCCGGGGAAGCCGCCGCCGACGGCGACTTCGGGGCCTACCGCGGCCCGGCGAGCTACCACACCGCGTTCATGGACGCCGTCGCCGGCATCCGGGCGGCCGACCTGCCCGACCCGGCCGGGCGCGTCGAGCGAGTCCTGGACGCGTAGCGAGCGCTCACGGGTCAGTGTCGGTCGGCCGGCCGGCCGCCCGGAGGCGGTCGAGCGTCGCGGTGTACCGGCGGATCTTCCGGAACAGGTACAGTCCCCAGAAGGTGTCGTAGACGAGCACGTAGCCCAGAAAACCCACGAGCGGCGGGGCGTCGAGCAACCCCGCGATCAGGCCCGATCCGAGGCCGACCGTCGTGTTGTAGGTCGCGTGGACGAACGCGGCGACGAGCAGCCCCTTGATGACGATGGGGCCGCGCTGGCCGGGATTGAACTTCGCCAGCCCGAGGTAGTAGCCCGCGATAGCCGAGTAGATGACGTGACCGGGACCGGCGAGCGCCCGGACGGCGGTGATGCCCCCGCCGGTGCCGATCAGAGCCGCGAACCCGGCGTCCATGCCGAGGTCGCCGAGTTGCCGGGCGATGAAGATGGAGTTCTCGACGGTCGCGAAGCCCAGGCCGGCCATCGCCCCGTAGACGGCACCGTCGACGACGGTGTTGAACGAGTCACGCCCGTAGGCGTACAGCCGGACCGCGAGCAGTTTCACCCCCTCCTCGACCGGTCCGACGACCACGAAGAAGAACACGGCCAGGCCGAGAAAGCCGAGCGGGTCGAAGGCTGGCTGGAGCAGGGAGTTGACGACGGCAGCGAAGGAGGCGGTCAGGATGCCCAGCAGGAACGTCGCGCCGAGCACCCGGATCGGTTCCGCGCTGGTCGGGTCGCTGACGTAGACGTAGGCTGCGAGCCCGAAGGCAGGGATGGCCGAGAAGACCGTCAGCACGCCGACCTGCGGGTCGACCAGCGCCGACAGCCCGCCGATGCCGACCAGGATACCGAACGCAGTCAGCACGACGATACTCCAGACCGTCCGGAGGATCAGCCCGTAGATCGCCGCGGCTACCCTGTCCAGTCGCGTGCGCCGCTCCCAGGTCGCGATGTCGTAGAGGTCGACGTCGTCGTCGGCGAGGTCTTCGACCGGGTCGCTGTCGGCCATACCCGCCCTTCGGCGTCCAGCACATAATGGTTCGGTCCGGTCGGCGAAAGTTTGACACACCCGCCGGGACACTGGCGGATATGCGCTACTACCGGTTGCACCGGCGGGGACGGCCGGCCCTCGTCGCCCGGACGGACGCGGACGCGTACGACCTCACCGCCGCAACGCCGGACCTGGACTCCGTCCCGGCCCTGGTCCGGGCGGCGCGGCTGGCCGGGCAGTCGCCGGACGCCGTGGCCGAGCGGCACGTCCACGACGCCGAGCGCGTCCCGGCCGAGACCCTCGAGGCGGACTGTCGGGTCCCCGTCGACGTCGACGAGGTGTGGGCCGCCGGCGTCACCTACCGGATCAGCGAGGACGCCCGGACCGAGGAGAGTGACATGCCCGACATCTACGTCGACGTCTACGACGCCGAGCGCCCGGAACTGTTCGTCAAGGCCACCGCCGGCCGGACCGTCGGGCCGGGCGAGGCGATCGGCGTCCGCGGCGATTCGGACTGGAACGTCCCCGAACCCGAACTCGGCGTGGTCCTCTACCGGGGCGAGACAGTGGGCTACACCGTGGGCAACGACGTCTCCAGCCGCGCCATCGAGGGTGCCAACCCGCTGTACCTGCCACAGGCGAAAATCTACGACCGCTGCTGTGCACTCGGCCCCTGTGTCGCGACCGACATCGACGACCCCCACGACCTCGGCATCTCGATGACGATCACCCGGGAGGGCGACCCCGCTTACGAGGGCGAGACCTCGACCGCCGAAATGGTCCGAACCTGCGAGGAACTGGTCTCCTACCTCGAACGCCACAACTCGCTCCCCGAGATGACTGTCCTCCTGACCGGAACCTCCCTCGTCCCCGAAGAGTTCACCCTCCGACCGGACGACCGCGTGGACATCACGATCGAGGGGATCGGCACGCTCTCGAACCCGGTCGTCGAGGTCTGACCGCGTGCCAGCCCGGCCGGGCCCGTCTCGCTGGCAGTGACCCGCTCGGCTCTCGCCGGGGGCTGGCGGTCTCTCGACGGGGGCGTGTACCCGTCGAACGGGCTATTTTTGGGTTTCCGAGACGTATCACGGACACTCATGGCGGCACCGTGGGCTGATCCCGCCGGCCTGGCGTATCTCGGTCTGTTTTCGATCAGCGGGGTGGCCTGTCTGCTCCTGATTCCACGGGCTGGAACGTTCGACGACCCCGACATCCAGACCGGGATGGCCTGGTTGCTGGGGACGGCCGGTGCCTGGGCGGTCGCCAAGACGGCGTTCTTCCTCGTTCCCGACCCGTTCCGGGAACCCGCCTACACCATCGGACTCATCTTCGGGTTCGCGACCGTCTGGGCGTGGCTGTACTTCTGTTCGGCGTACACCGGGCGGTCGTTTCACAGGAACACGACGCTGCGCCGGCTCGGGGCCGGTGTCTTTCTCGCTGTGACACTGGTCAAGGTGACGAACCCGCTACATCGGTTGTATTTCACGACGAGCGAGGCGACGACCCCGTTTCGCCACCTGGCAATCGAGCACGGGCTGTTCCACTGGGCCGCAACCGGGCTGGCGTACGTGCTCGCGGCCGTGGGATTGTTTATGGTCTTCGAACTGTACGTCCAGTCGGGATACGACGCCCGGCCCCTCGGTGTGCTGACGGCGATGCTCGGGCTGCCGGTCGTCGTCGACGTCGTCGCGATTGCGACGCCGCAGCTGATAGACGTGATTTACGCCCCGATCGGCGTCGCGGTCTTCGCCGTCGGGACCCTGTTCGTGTTCGGGCCGCGCTTCCTGGCGGTCCGGACCACTGCTGGGAGCGAGGCTCCGTCGGTGTTTCTGGACAGCAGCGGTCGGATCCGGGATTACTCGCCGGCAGCGACGAGCGCGTTCCCGTCGCTTGCGGGGGCGACCGGTGACCGCCTCGAGGACGCCCTCCCGGAGGTGGCAGCCACCCTCGAGTCCGACGACCGGATCCTCGAGCGCGACAGCGGCGAACAGACCCAGTACTACCTCGTCTCCGCGGACTCGAGCGGCGTCGGCGGGTCAACAGCGCGGGTGGTGACTCTCACCGACGTGACGGCGATCGAACGGCAACGGCGGCAGCTGAGCCAGCGGGAGCGCGAACTCGACGAGCGGAACGAACTCTACCGGGCAGTCATCGCCGCGAGTTTCGCCTTCGTCTTCCGGATCGACCTCGACGAACGAGCGTTCACCTTCGTGTCCCCGTCCGTCGAGGAGTTTCTGGGCTACACCGCCGACGAACTCGAGGGCGGGCCCATCAGCGTCGTCATGCCCGACGAACAGACGACCGGGCTGGCCCGGGAGTACCTCGATCAGGTCGCGGACGGGGAGGCACTCCAGATACGGGATTTCCCGCTACAGAACCGCGACGGGGGGACAGTGTACACCGACATCCGGGTCGTCCCGATATACGACCCGGGCGTCTCGGAGGAGGCGCAAACCGCCGACGACATCGTCGGTGCCCAGACGATGGTCCGGGACGCGACCGAGCGGCGGCGACGGGAGGGACTCATCAGCGTCATCAACCGCGTGTTGCGCCACAACGTCAGAAACGAACTCAGCGTGATCAACGGGTACGCCGAGATGCTGGCGGCAGACCTCGACGGTGACGCGGCGTCGAAGGCCAACCGGATCGTCGAAACCGCCGACAGGCTGCTCGACCTCACCGAGTCGGCCCGCGAAATCGAGGCGAACCGGAACCAGTCACCGGACGTGGAGCCCGTCGACCTCGTTCCGATCGTCGAGGAATCCGTTCGGCAACTCCGGGAGCGGTATCCGGACGCGTCGGTGACGGTCGAGAGCCCGGAGACGGCCGTCGTGCAGGCACTGCCACGCGTGGAGACGGCCCTGTGGGAACTCCTCGACAACGCCGCAAAGCACGGCGGTGAGCGGCCGTCTGTCGAGGTCGCGGTGAGGGAAACCGACGACGGGATACTGATCGCGATCGCGGACGACGGGCCGGGACTGCCCGAGAGCGAACGGCAGGTGCTGGCGACCGGTGCAGAGGAACCACTCGTTCACGGCCAGGGACTGGGCCTGTGGCTGGCCTACTGGCTGATCGGGAATTTCGACGGCGAGATCGATATCCCGGAGCACCGACAGGGAACGACAGTCGAGGTGCGGCTCCCGAAGTCGCCGGCCGCGTGACAATGACTGCTGTAGTTCGTTTACCGGATCGTCCGCACGACGTCGTGCGGTCAACCTGGAAAATAGTTACAGCAGCCATCATGAACCCTCTGCGTGTCGGATCGCCGCGACGCGCGGCAATTCTGGCGGCGGGACTACGCTACCAACTTCGCAATCGAAAACGCTTATGTACACAAGTACCTCACATAGTGGACAAGTTAAATTGACTTCGGGACGAGTACATTCTCGGGTTTGCGTCCCGGGCCGGCGGCCGGTGGCCCGGGACCGGGGCCGCCAGTGCGCTGGAACTCCGTGTGACCTATGTCGGTGGAGTGTCTTCTGGGGGCCACCGAACGAAACATGAGTCGTCCGCCGACCGGGACCGTCGTGCGGTACGTGCGGCGGCTCGACCGGCAGGAGTTGACGGCACTGCTCGTGGCCCTCTATCGCGAGAGTGGCCACGACGTGCGCGTCAGCGAGGGGATGGTGATCGCTCGCCGGGGGGAGTCGACGACGGTCCTGCTCCCCGTTGCGGGACAGCAGGACGACCCACCGGTCGGGGGCGAGCGGGCGGTGTCCGCGGTCGTGACGACGGGTGACGGCAGCGGTCGGGCGCGGGACCTCTCAGAACAGTTGGGTGCGGACCTCCGGACGGCCGCCGACCTGGTCGAGATGCTCTTCTACGCGGTCGACCGGGAGGCGACTGTCCGGCTCTGCGAGGAGTTTCTCGGTCGGCCGCCCGGAGCGATGCGAGCCCCGCCGGTCCGGCGTCTCCGGAACCGGCTGGCCGCGCTCGGAACGAATCCCCCGGTCAGGGCTCTCGGAGTCGTGCTGGTCCTCGCTGTCTGTGTCGCGACCGTCGCAGTGGCTCTGCCCGCGTCCCCGGAGGGGTCGTCGGTCGACGGGACACCCACGCCAGATGGGCCACCCGGAACTGCCGACACCTCTCCGACGCCGGTCGGGGAGTCACCCGGTTCGGGCGAGCCCACACCCACGCCGTCGCGGCCGCCTGGCGTGGGTTCCGACGGGAGCGTCGACGTCTGGACCCTCGCGGTGGCGCACCGCCGCGTGTTGCGCACGACGGATTTCAGACTCGAACGGCGCTACACCGGCCCGGAAGTCGAGCGCGGAACGGTCGTCGGTAACCGAACGAGCCAGTATCAGCTGGTCGCAGTCAGCGACGGGACCCACTTCGCCCGCTGGCGGACGGCTCGCTGTGACGGCCCCGAGACGGCCAGAGAGCGCTACTTCGACGGCACCCGGCTCTACGAGGTCCGCTACAACGGAACCGACAGGACTGCCGGCCGCATCTCGCTGGAGGGAAACGAGATCTATCCGCGGGCGGCCGAAACCAGCGCCACGGTGGTGCGCCGACATCTCGACGCGCCAACCGTCACCGCCCGCCCGGTCCCCGACGACTCGACAGGCAGATACAGGATCGTCGCCAGGGGACGGCCCGCGGACATGCTCCTCCCGCCGGCGACCAACTACACGGCCCGGGCTCTCGTTCGTCCGTCGGGTGTCGTGGAGCGACTCCGGGTCACCTACCGGACCGACGGACGGGAGGTGAACGCGTCGCTGTCCCACTCGTTCGTGTTCGAACCGCCCGACGTCCCGCCGTGGTACCGGGAACTGGCCGACACGTCCGACGGGAACGGCACGGTCGGGGCTGACGGGGGGGACGTCACCGGAACGCCCTTCTCCGAGCAGATCGAGACTGTCGCGGAAACGGAGACGAAGACGTGTGGGGAGCCGACGGGCTCGAACGAATCCCTGAAGACGGTGCCCGCTCTGGACTGCTGTCGTTCGGTGCCGGGCAGAGCGCGTGCGACCCGCCTCGAAAACGGCGCCAGCAATCCGTAGCGTGGTCTCGCGGGCACCCAACGCTTACAAGCACGACACGCGAACGCGGCCCCATGGCGCTTGAAACGATTCTCCTCGCCGTCGGCGGTGACGACAGCGGGACAGCCGACAGGAGAGCCGAGGCGGTCGGCGAGGACCTGGGCGCCGACCACGTCATCGTCGACGGGTGGGATCGCTCGCCCGTCGGGAACGCCGTCGTCGGGTCGCCGGCCCGGACCGGATTGCGGAACGCCCCCTGGGTCACGCCCGTCACGCAGGACTGAGATGTCATGACCGACCTCCTGCTGGGGATCGACGCGGGCACGACGAACATCAAGGCCGTGGCGATGACCGCCGACGGCGAGGAACGCCACCGGTGTGCCGCGTCGAACCCCGTCGAGCGGCCGTGCCCGACGTGGGCCGAACAGGACATGGAGACGACGTGGGCCCGCACGCGGGAGGTCGTCGGCGAGGTGACCGGGTCGCTCGACGCCGAGGAATCCATCGCGGCGGTCGGCGTCACCGGACAGGGGGGTGGCTGCTGGCTCGTCGGCGAAACAGCGGCGGCCCGGAACGCGATCCTCTGGACCGACGGGCGGGCGGGTGACATCGTCGCGGCGTGGAACGAGGACGGCACCGCCGAGGCCCTCTTCGAGCAGTTCGGGTACGGCGTCTTCGCCGGACAGGCGCTCCCGATCCTGTGCTGGCTGTACGACCACGAACCCGAGGCCCTCGACCGGGCGGAGGCCCTGGTCAAGGCGAAAGACTGGCTCAAGTACCGGCTCACGGGCGAGCTGGCGAGCGACCCGACCGACATGTCGCTGGCACACTTCGAGCCCGTGGCCTCGACCTTCGCCGAGGAACTCCCCGACGGCGTGTCGGTCCCGCAGCCGCTGCTCGCGGACCTCGAACCGCAGGTGCAGTCACCGACGGACACCGCAGGAACGGTGACGCCGGCGGCCGCCGAGGCGACCGGCCTCCCCGAGGGGGTGCCCGTGGTCGCGGGAATGTTCGACGTCGCCGCCACGTCCGTCGGCAGTGGCTGTGTCACCGCGGGCGCGACGTCCGTCATCGCCGGCACCACGCTCCAGTTTCAGCGCGTCATGGACGCCCCGCGCGTCGAGCCGCCGCCAGTGGGGTACACCCTCGACCTGGGCGTCGCGGGACGGGGCCTCCGGACGATGGGTGCGATGACGGGTACCCCGAACCTCGACTGGGCGCGGGAGACGCTGGCCGACGACGCACCGTTCGCGGAGGTCGAGGCAGCCGCCCGGGACGTTCCACCCGGGTCCGGGGGGCTCCTGTACCTGCCCTACCTCAGCGACTCCGGGGAGAAGGCGCCGTTCGTCGAACCGGCCGCGAGGGCGGGGTTCGTCGGCCTGGAGCCGGCTCACGACCGCGCGCACCTGCTCCGGGCGGTCTACGAGGGACTGGCGATGTCGATACGGGACTGTGCCGAACACGTCCGGGGGGCGAACGAACGGGTCCACCTCAGCGGCGGCGGGTCGCGCTCGTCGCTGCTCGCCCAGGTGTTCGCGGACGCGCTGGACGCCACGGTCGCCATACCGGCGGGGGAAGAACTCGGCGCACTCGGCGTGGCTGCCATCGCGGGCGTCGGGGTCGGGACCTATCCCGACCTGGAGACGGCGGCCGCCGAGACGGTCACGGTCGCGGACCGGTACGAGCCACGGCCGGCAGCCAC
>JAHENO010000202.1 GCA_018609945.1 Haloarculaceae archaeon
GTACATGCACGAAGTCCTGGGCGCGGCCTACGAACCGTGTCCGCTCCTCGAGCGGACGGTCGACGAGGAGAAACTGGGCAAGAAGACGGGCGAGGGGTTCTACGATTACGACGACGGCGGCGTCGACATTCCGCCGGACGCCGGCCGCGAGGACGTCGAAGCACGATTGCTCGCGATCATGGCCAACGAGGTCGGGAAACTGCTGGACAGCGAGGTCGCGCCCGTCGAAGACATCGACGAGGCGGTCATGCTCGGCGGCGGGTTCCCCGACGGCCCCGCGAAGCTCGCCGACGACGCCGGACTCGATTCCCTCGTCGGGACGCTCGAGGCGGCCCACGAGGAGACCGGCGCCGCACGCTACGAGGTCGCCGAGGGACTGCGCGCGGCCGCTGCCGACGGCGGGTTCTACGGCGACGGGGGCGAGGAAACGACCAGTTTCGAGACCCTCCGTGTCGAGACCGACGTGGACCGCGAGTACGTCGGCCGGATCGTCCTCGATCGCCCCCACCAGATGAACACGGTCAGCCTGGAGATGCTCGACGAACTCCCCGAGGCCGTCGCAGAGCTGGAGGCCGACGACGGGGTGCGTGCGATCCTCCTCGAAGGCGAGGGCGACCGCGCGTTCTGTGCCGGCGCGGACGTCCAGTCCTTCGCGGGCAGTGCCTCCCACTTGGAAGGCCGGGACCTCTCCCGGAAGGGCCAGCGGGCCTTCGGCGCCCTGGAGGAGACGCCGCTGCCCGTCGTCGCCGGCATCGACGGCTACACGCTCGGGGGTGGGATGGAACTGGCCGCCTGTGCGGACATCCGCGTGGCCACCGACCGCTCGGAGATGGGCCAGCCCGAAGTCAACCTCGGCATCATCCCGGGGTGGGGCGGTACCCAGCGGCTGAAACACCACGTCGGTGAGAGTCGCGCCCGCGAGGTCATCCTCACCGGCGAGCGCTACGACGCCGAGACGATGGCCGACTACGGGTTCGTCAACGAAGTCGTCGCGGCCGAGGAGTTCGAGGAGCGCGTTCTCGACCTGACTGCGGACCTCGCCGCCGGCCCGCCGGTCGCCTACGACGCCATCAAGCGCGCGATGCTCGCCGGCCGCGACGACACCGACGCAGGCCTCGAAATCGAGGCCCAGGCGTTCGGCCACCTGCTGGGCACCGACGACATGTTAGAGGGGATTTCGGCCTTTTTCGGCGACCAGGAAGCCGAATTCGAAGGGAAGTAGGGAGTAACAGCCCCTCACAATCGACCGAGGAAAGACAGGCTTTATTAGCGGCAGGCGCTCAGTCCGAGACGCGCTCGGTTGGTGTAGTCCGGCCAATCATATCGGCCTTTCGACAATTTTGGTCGAGGCCAGATTGGAAGATAGCCGATGACCGGGGTTCAAATCCCCGACCGAGCATTTTGCTGCGAACCGATCGTGAGCAGCAAATGCGAGCGGAGGGGTTTGAAGTAGACCAGAAAGGCGCAGCGAAGCGAGCATTTCTGGGCGTGGTTCAAATCCCCGACCGAGCACTCTTCTGAGCGAACGCAGTGCGCGAAGAAGGATGCGCAGGGAGTGGGATTGGGAAACGTTTACATCGGCCCCTGCCGGCCATCCCGGTATGAGCGAGACCGTACTGCTGGTCGGGGGTGGCGGGCGCGAACACGCCATCGCCCGCGCGCTCGCGAACTCGGCGGCGGACCTGTACGCCTGTGCCGGCAACCGAAACCCGGGCATCGCCCGCCTCGCTGAGGGGGTCGAGACGCTCGACACCACGAACCCCGTCGCAGTCCGGTCGTACGCACAGGAGGTGGGGGCGACCCTGGCGGTCATCGGTCCGGAAGCACCTCTCCAGGCGGGTGTCGCGGACGCACTCGACGAGGCCGGGGTCTACGCCTTCGGCCCCCAGCAGGCCGAGGCGCGCATCGAGACCGACAAGGGATTCCAGCGGCGGTTCATGGCGGAACACTCGATTCCGGGCTGTCCGGACTTCGAGGAGTTCCGCGACGCCGAGGCGGCCTGCGAGTACATCGACGCCTACGACGGCGACCTGGCAGTGAAACCGGCCGGCCTGACCGGGGGCAAGGGCGTCCGCGTCATCGGTGACCAGGTGACTGCCGAGGAAGCGAAGGCGTACATCCGCGAGTCCGACTACGACCGGATCGTGCTGGAGGAGCGCCTCGTCGGCGAGGAGTTTACCGTCCAGGCGTTCGTGGCCGACGGCGACGTGCGGGTGACGCCGGCCGTCCAGGACCACAAGCGCGCCTACGAGGGCGACGAGGGCCCCAACACCGGCGGCATGGGCTCGTACAGCGACGCCGCCCTGGCGTTGCCGTTCATGGACGAGTCCGACTACACCGACGCTGTCGACATCATCCAGGAAACCGTCCACGCGCTGGACGGGTACAAGGGCGTCCTCTACGGGCAGTTCATGCTGACCGCCGGCGGCGTGACGGTCGTCGAGTTCAACGCCCGTTTCGGCGACCCCGAGGCGATGAACACCCTGCCCGTGCTCACGACAGATTTCCTGGACGTGCTCGTGGCTGCACGCGACGGCGAGCCGCTCCCGAGGCTCCGTTTCGAGCGGCAGGCGACCGTCTGCAAGTACGCCGTCCCCGAGGGCTACCCGACCGACCCGGAATCCGGGGCCAGGGTTGCCATCGACGAGGAGTCGGCCGGCGAGGCGCTCCTCTACTACGCCAGCGTCGACGAACGCGAAGACGGCGTCTACACCACCACCTCGCGGTCGTTCGCGGTGGTGGGCGTCGGCGACTCCATCACGGAAGCTGAATCCATCGCCGAGAAGGCGCTTTCGGCCGCGGGCGAGGAGGGCCTGCGGATGCGCCACGACATCGGCAAACCCGATTTGGTCCAGCGACGGGTCGACCACGTGGCCGAGTTACGGGGCGAGTAGCCCGTGACCGTGGCTGCCGGACCACCCAGGCCGCCGGCACGAGTATGAAGGTCAGCCACTACTTCGAGTGGGAGCAGTACATCACCGGCGGGCAGGCCCAGTCGGTGCGGAATCAGCGGAAGATGCTCGACCGCCACGGCGTCGAGTACACGACCGACCCCACGCTGGACGCCGACCTGCTCCATCTCAACAACATGGGCCCGCGGTCGGTCTACTGCGCCAGGCGCGCCCGCCAGGCAGGTGTACCGGTCGTGGCCCACACCCACCAGACTGCGGAGGACTTCCGGGAGAGTTTCGCGCTCTCGAACCTGCTCGCGCGACCGATGAAACCCTACCTCTCCTACGCCTACTCCCTGCCCGACCACCTGATATGCCCCTCCGAGCACACCGCGGCGGTGCTCGACGACTACTGCGACACGCCGCGGACGGTCATCTCGAACGGCTTCGATCCGGAGAAACTGGCCGGCTACGAGTCGCTGCGCGAGGGGTACCTCAACCGCTACGACCTCGATCCGCCGGTCGTGTTCATGATCGGGCACGTCATCGAGCGCAAGGGGCTGTCGACGTTCGTCGAGACCGCCCGCCGGCTGCCGGAGCTGGATTTCGCCTGGTTCGGGTACCTCAACCCCGGCGGGGGGACCCTCGACCGTGTCTTGCGGAGTCGAGGGACGACGAAACAGGTCCGGAACGCGCCCGAGAACTGTACGTTCACCGGCTACATCGAGGACGTCCGTGGTGGGTTCGCGGCCGGCGACGTGTTCTTCTTCCCGACGAAAAACGAAAACGAGGGGATGGCGCTGCTGGAGGCGATGGCCTGTGGCAAACCGCCGGTCGTCCGTGACATTCCGACGTTTGCGTGGCTCGAAGACGGGACGAACTGTCTCAAAGCGAGGGACACGTCGGGATTCGTCGAGGCGATCAAGCGCGTGACCGCGGACGGCGACATGCACGAGCGACTCGGGGCCGGGGCCGCCGACGCCAGCGACGACTACACGCTCGCGGCCGTCAGCGACGACCTCGTGGGCCTGTACCGGTCGGTGCTGGACCGGCACATATAGGTTCCGGACGGACAGACTGGACTGCGTGACCGTCGCCGAGGAGCGCGTCCAGCGGCTGCACGAACTGGCACGCGAGGCTGCCGCGGCGTGCCACGACGAGCGTGCGAAGCGGTACGTCCGCCGCGCCCGGCGGGTCGCGGAACGGCACCGACTGAGCCTGCCCCGGGAGTTCGAGCGGTTCACCTGCGACCGGTGTGACGCCGCCCTCCGGCCGGGGAAGAACGCCCGCGTCCGTCTGCAGGACGGCCACGTCGTCGTGACCTGTGACTGTGGCAACCAGGCGCGCTATCCGTACGACTAGCCCGGTGGATTGCAGTGGCTCGTCAGCGGCTGACTGTGACCAAAACATAGTTTTAACGGGCTCCGGACAGAAACCGTGTGCGATGAGTGAAACATCTCGGTCGGGGCGGATCCACGACCTGGACGCGACCCTCCGGGTCGGCAAAGGAGGCATCGAGGCGGTGACAGGCGAACTCGACAGTCAACTCGACGACCGCGAGTTCGTGAAGGTGAAGTTCCTGCGGTCGGCGCGTGGTGGCACCGACACGGAGACACTCGCGGCCGACCTCGCGGACGCGGTCGGCGCGACGGTGGTCGAGACACGCGGGCACACGGCGGTGTTCGAGCGATGAGCGGGGCCGTACTGCCGGTCGTCGGACAGGCCGGGGGCCCGGTCGCGGATCTGTTGCGTGGTGCGGGCATTCCCTTCGCCGCAGCCATCGGGTCGGCGGTCACGTTCGTAGTTGTCTTCGTCGTCGTCTACGTCGTCGGGAAAGCAGTGCTCGGGTCGGTCGTCGACCGCGTGATGGAACAGCGTGGGATGGACGCCCATGCACGAAAACCACTGAAGAAGATCACGAGCATCATCGTCGTCTTCGCCGCGATCGCCGTCGCCTTCGGCGCCGCGGGCTTCGGGAGTTTCCTCACGGCGCTGGCGACGATCGGTGCCGCGGCGACGCTGGCAATCGGGTTCGCCATGCAGGACATCATCAAGAACTTTGTTTCCGGTGTCTTCATCTTCACCGACAAACCGTTCCGCATCGACGACTGGATCGAGTGGGACGGCAACTCCGGCGTCGTCGAGGACATCAGCCTCCGTGTGACCCGCGTGCGCACCTTCGACAACGAACTGCTCACGGTGCCCAACTCGGATCTGACCGAGAACGTCGTCAAGAACCCCGTCGCGAAGGGCCAGCTCCGCCTGAAGTTCGTCTTCGGCATCGGCTACGACGACGACATCGACAAGGCAACCGAGATCATCATGGAGGAAGCCGAGAACCACGAGGGGATCATGGACGACCCCGGCCCGTCGGTCCGGCTGATCGAACTGGGCGACTCCTCGGTCGGCCTCCAGTCGCGCATCTGGATCGACGACCCCAGCCGCGCCGACTTCGTCAAGACCCGCGGCGAGTACGTGCAGGCAGTCAAACAGCGCTTCGACGAGGAGGACATCAACATCCCCTACCCGAACCGCACCATCGGGGGCGGCCTCGAACTCGAAAACGTCGAGGGCGTCGTCGAACCCGCAGACGACTAGGGAACCCGGTCACCGTGGCCGGCGACTCATCAGACACTGGGGCTACCATGGCCCCTCGTCCGAGGTGTCCCCGTTAACCTCGCGCGTCACGCGGCGCAGGTCTGCCGGCCCCTTGCCGAGCCCCAGCCACTTCGAGAGAGCGGACGCGACGACCAGCATGTACACGGGAAAGAGCACGACCACCACGAAGACGGCGGCGTAACTCGCCAGAGCGCCGATCCAGTAGAGGCCGCCGACCACCGCGAGTCCGCCGGCAGCGGCGGTCCAGACGCCGGTCCTGAACGCTCGCCGCGCCGCCGGGCCAGGGGATTTCTTCGGGGTGGCCATCCTGTTGTGTGCCTACGTGTCCCACACAGATATCAGTCTCGTTGTACACGTTTATACGGGCGGCACTCTCGTGTGTGAGTATGACCGAGCGATGGTTGCCGGCGTGGGGGCTGACGTCGGTTGCCCTCGGGGGTGCGTCGCTGATCGTCCCCCTCTATGTCGTCGAACTCGGCGGGACCGCCGCCTCTCTCGGATTCCTCTTTGCGACTGGGTCGTTCGTCGGCGTCCCCGGCGCGCTCGTGTTCGGCAACCTCGCCGACAGGACGGGCAAGCGCCGGGTGTTCGTCGTCGTCGCGATGATCGTGACGGCTGCGACGATGGCTACCATTCCGCTGGTGGACAGCATCCCGCTGGTCGTCGCCGCCAACGCACTCCTCTGGCTCGGGTTCGCCGCCGCGATTCCCGTGTTGACACTGCTCGTCGTCGCCGGCGAACCCGAGGACCGCTGGAGCACGCTCATCGCCCACCTGAACAAGTACCAGGGGGTCGGCTGGGCGCTCGGGCTCGCCCTGGGATTCGTCGTCATCGCTGGCGGCTCTCGGCTCGTCGACCCGATAACGGCACAGCGGTACTTCTTTGTCGCGTGTGCGGGGAGTGCGGGGGTCGGTCTCCTGCTCGGCGTCCGGCGTCTCCCGCCGGACCCGCGGCCCGGCAGGGACGCCTCTCCACGGCGGCTCCGCCAGCGCGTGCGCCAGGCCGCGCGGTTCAACATCCGCGGCGCCGCGTTCCCGTTCACCCCCGCCCGGTTCGACGCGCGTGACCTGCACCCTCGAACGTTCCTCGACCGCTTTACTCCACAGCTTGCCACGTACTTCGGTGCCGTGTTCCTCGTCTTCACCGGCTTCGGGGTTTTTTTCGCTCCGTTGCCCGCGTACCTCTCGGGTGAGGGGTACTCCGCCAGCGAGATCTTCGCGCTGTACCTCGTGTTGAACGTCGGCGCTGCGGTCTTCTACGGTCGCGCGGCCGAGCTGGCCGGCAAACACGACGTCATCCGGGTACACATGAGCGGCCTGCTGGCCCGGGGAATCGCCCTTCCGGTTGTCGGCCTGTCGGGCGTCGCTCTCGGCGCGACGTCGATCGGGCTGGGTGCTGTCGGCCTCGTCTTCGTCGTCATCGGCCTGACGTGGGCGGTGATCGCCGTGACCGCGGCGACGCTTGTCACGCGACTCTCGCCGGCGGCGATCCGTGGCGAGGCCCTCGGCGTCTACGGCGCGCTCGTCGCCGTCGGGGGCGGTGTGGGTGGTCTATTTGGGGGGTGGCTTGCCGGCATCGGTTTCGTCGTGGCCTTCGGCGTCGCGGGCGGGCTGGTCGTCGTCGGGACCGGCGTCGTGGCTGTCTTGTCCCGACAGCAGGCGGCCGCGCGGGTCCACGACGTCGATACGGCGATCCAGTGATGTCCGGCTTCGTGACACGGGGAGTCGGTGATGCCCAGTCTCCACGCGGAGTCCAGCAGCTGCTGTCCGGTGAGAATGGCCGCATGAATGTGGACAGTCGGGGTTGCCCGGCGTTCGGACGCGAGTAGTCCCGCTCGCCTCCTCCACCCCGCGACCCTGCGAGCGAGGGCTGTCCGGGGGTGCGCTGCTCGCTTCCGCGCCTGACGCGGTGCCCCCGGTTAACCACGCGAGCACACCCCTGCAGGTGCGACCACGCGGACCGCCGTCCCCGCAGGACGAGGCTTCGACGTTGGCTCGCGGGGCCCGCGTCCGTCTGACCGGACGTCCCCGAGGTTCGGTCCCCCCTCAAGACCGTACTGGGGGCGGGTGGAGCGGGGCCTAACCGCCCGACCTAGTCCATCAGGACCTACCAGAGGTCGGCATAAGGACCTTTCGGATTCGCGGGTCTCCCGCGTCAGAAGAGATCGAGTGCCCCGGCGAACCACAGCCCGCCAATCGGGACGAGCAGGCCGACGGCGACTGTGACCCACCGGTGGTACTGCGAGACTTCGACGGCGTCGACGCGGGCGGTTAGTCCCCAGACGAGCAAGATGCTCACGATGAAGACGCCGAAGACGAGTCCGGCACCCGCCGCGAAACTCGGATCGGTCCGTCCCTCGCGGCCGGCCGCGAAGACGATGACGCCCACGGTCGCGAGCAACCCGGCAGCGAGCGGCGTGACCAGCCCCGACCCGTAGTAGGCGCCGACACCCACGTCACTGACTGCGTAGGGGTACGCGAGCGCACCGAGGACACCCACACACCCGAGAATGCCGACCAGCGGCGCGACGCGCAACCCGTCCATGGCTGGTACTCTGCCTGGCTTCGGCTTAAAGGACGCGACACCGGGTCCCTGGCCAAAGCGTCAAGTTCGGGCCCCCACTACGGGCGGGCATGGGACTCGGCGGAACCGCCAAGAAACTCCAGAAGGTGATGGACGCGGCCGAGCAACTGTACTCGAAGATGAACGAGGTGGTGAGCGAACTGAAGGAGGTCCAGTCCGACGTCGAGGCCACCAGCGAGCAGGTCGACCGGATCGAACGCGACCTGGCCGAGCAGCGCGCGCTCCTGGAGGCCATGGCCGCCCAGCAGGACCTGGACGTCGAGTCGATCCTCGCCGAGGCGGAGATTCCGTCCGAGACCGACGCCGAGGCGACCGACGGGGAAGCGGGGGAGAGTACGGCCATCTACGCCGCCGACGAGGAGTGACCGGCTCGCTGTCGCCGCTACCGGGACTACATCAGTCGCTGATGTTCGACCTTGAGACACCGGTCCTGGACGACGCGCTTGCCGGCAGCCTCGGCCCGGGCCGCGGCGTCGTCGTCGCGGATGCCGAGCTGGGTCCAGACGACGCCCGCGTCCTCGCGGTCGAGTACCTCGTCGACGACTCCGGAGACCTCCGCGCTAGGGCGGAAGACGTCCACGATGTCCACCCCTGGCGGGACCTCCGAGAGCGAGTCGTAGGCTTCGCGACCGAATATCTCGTCAGCGTTGGGGTTTATCGGGACGATGTCGTATCCGTGGTCGAGCATGTACTTCGGGATGGCCCGGGCGGCCTTTCCCGGTGTCGTCGAGCAGCCGACGACAGCGATGGTATCGAGCGAGAGAATCTCCCGGAGTTCTTCGTCGTCTTCGACAGGCATACGCCACCGCTATGCCGTCCGGTACGAAAAGGGTGCCGCCGGGCCAATGTGGGTGGAACCGGGGAGTTTTTACCGCGACACTGGCAACCCGTCACTACGGGCGCTTAGCTCAGCTTGGACAGAGCGAGTGGCTTCGGCTCGGACGAGGCTCGCTCTGCTCGCGCTATGCATCGACTTCCTTCTGGTGGTTTTCCAGCTTCACCAAGACAGGTGAACATCGATGGAAAACTCTACCAAGACTCGACGAATCACACTATCACCGCGTAGTCGGTCGATTTCCCAGAGGTGTCAGGCTCATGAATGAAATCGAAGGTATTCGCCTCATGTCGAAGATGTCTCGCCAGCAGTTGACTGAGCGACAAAGAGTAGACTACCAGAACCACCGCCAACAGTTGGTGAATTGGATGCTTAATCTCGGGAAAAATCCAGAACAGGCTAATGGATATGCATACGAAACTGCCCGTCGTCGTGCGATTAATCTCGATGCATTCTACCGATGGGTGTGGAAACAAGATGATGGATATACGACTCTGATTACCCACGACCACGCTGATGATTACGTCCGAGAGCTTGCCTATTCTGACCACTCTAACACCCACAAGACGAATCTGACGAAGGCACTGAAGATGCTTTTCCGATGGCGAGCCTTTGAATTTGGTGAAAAAGAGTGGGACCCTCCTATCACGTTCAATCAACCGAACACATCTGCACAACCCCGTGACCATCTGACACGAGAAGAACGTCGGAGGATTCGAGAAGTTGCACTCAAATATGGGAGCGTACCTCACTACAACAGTCTGACACCCGACGAGCGCCGAGAGTGGAAGACTCACCTCGCACGACGATTCGGGAAATCCTCGAACGAAATTGGGAAGATTGATTTTGAGCGAGCCAA
>JAHENO010000203.1 GCA_018609945.1 Haloarculaceae archaeon
ACCCGCTTGTCGTCCTCCGTGACGAAACAGAACGCGCGGAGGTCGACGTAGTGAAGCGGGACCGGCGGCATTCGCCTACTCGGCCGGTTCGAGGTTGTCCTCGGGCACGCCCTGCTCCTTGCCGTCCTCGAAGTCGACGACGTAGTTCGCGTCGCCGAACATCGTCTCCATCACCTGCGAGACGGTCCCCTCATGGCCGTCGTACTCGCTGTGTTTGTCGTGCAAGACGACGGCGTCGCCTTCCTCGAAGGTCATACCTGCGGTACTCGATGCCCCGATAAAAAGGGACTGTTTCGACCTCGAACACTTAAGTTGGACTCGGCCGAACCACCGGCTATGACTCTCTCGACACACCTCTACCCTGGATCTATCAGGCCACTGCCCGACGACCATCCCCATTGCCAGCGTAGCCGGCTATGACGGCGGTCGACGACCTCTGGTTCCTGGCCGACGAGGCCGACCAGCAGGCCGAACGGACCTACCACCGCCTGCGCGAGGGCTACGACGACTACCGGGAGTTCGAGACGACCAAGCGGGTCTCCCGGCGGCGCTTCCGCACCGTCGCAGAACGTATCCGGGAGAACGGCGCACCCTACGGCGCCCACACGCTCGCCTACCGGCCCTCGGGCGAGTTGCTGCTGGTCCGCCACGCCGCAGTCGACATGTGGGTCCTGCCCGGCGGCGAGTCCCAGTCCGGGGAGACGTTCCGCGAGGCTGCCGAGCGCGAACTCCGGGAGGAGGCCGGCGTGACTGCCGACTACGAGGGGATGGGTCTGCTCGGCCGCGTCGACTTCCGTGCCGACAGCCACCAGGTGTGGGGCGTGTTGCCGCTCTTCGAGGCGGCAGTCGACCCCGAGGCACCCGCCCCGACCGTCGAGGACCCCGACGGCGAGATTACCGCTGCCCGGTGGTTCGACGAACTCCCCGAGGACACCCGCGACCGCGAGGAGTTGCTCGACTGGCGACGACGGCGCTTCGGCTAGCCGTTCGCTCATTCCGACGCGTCGCGGTGGCTCTGTCGCACCCGGTCACTCCGCCGCCTCGCGGATCCGGTCGAAGACTTCGCGGCGGTCGCCCCCAGGCTGGGCCTCGATGGCCACTCCCGGCTCCCCCGCGCCCGTCCGTGCGACCACCGCGGCGAGGTCTTCGAGCGGGTAGAGTCCCCCGGCCATGTCGAAGGCCTCGGCTGTCGGCCAGATGGCCGCCCACACGCGGATCGACAGCACTGGCGTCTCCGGTGTACCCAGCGCGTCCCCGTTCAGCGGGTAGCCCGCGTCGTACTGGAAGGCCTTCGCGGTGCGGCGGCCCCGAAGCCGCATCTCCTGGGAGCCGGTGTGTTCGACGTCGAGCAGGCCGTCCTGGGCCAGGCTCCCCCGGAACTCGCGGCGGGCGTACGGTGCCGCGACCCCGAGCAGTTTCTCCGGCGTCTCGTTGCCCGGGGGCGACGGGTCCATCGAGAGGCCCGTCGTGAAGAGGGCGCGCATCGACTGATCGATGTCGGCCGGGAGCAGTTGCTCGACCTGTTCGCGGAATTCGGGACGCTCGTAGACGGCGTTGTGTGCCTCGACGGTGACGAACCGGGAGTCGAACGCGGTTTCGGTCCACTCGTCGACGCGCTCCCAGGGATCGGTCTGGACAGTGGGCGGGGAGGACACGCCTAGCCGTTGGCGCTCCAGCAGTGAGAAGGCTACGGTAAAGTTAGCTCGCGGCGATGACGTCGTCGATGCGGACGATCATCGTCGCGGCTTCGGTCGCGGACTCGATGGCCTCGTGTTTGACTGCGGCGGGGTCGAGGACGCCGTAGTCGACGGGGTCGTCGATGACGCCGGACTGACCCTCGCTGATGATGCCGGCGCGGCCGGTCTCCTCGAAGCGTGCCCGGAGGTCGACCAGCGCGTCGATGGGGTCCATGCCCGTGTTCTCGGCGAGCGTCCGGGGCAGGACGTCGACGGCGTCGGCGTAGGCCTCGACTGCCAGTTGCTTGCGGCCCTCGACGCTGGCGGCCGCCGCGCGGATGTGGTCGGCGATGGCGATCTCGGCTGCGCCGGCGCCGCCCACGACGCCGCCCTCCTCCAGGGCCGCGGTGACGACGTCGAGCGCGTCCTCGAGGGCGCGTTCGAGTTCGTCGACGACGTGTTCGGTGCCGCCGCGGGCGAAGATGGTGACCGACTCGGCGGCCGCGCCGCCCTCGACGAAGACGAGTTCGTCGTCGCCGTACTTCTGGACAGTGACGGACTCGGCGTGACCGAGGTCGTCGGCTTCGAGCGCGTCGACCGCTCCGACACGCGTTGCGCCGGTGGCAGCCGCGACGGCTTTCGCGTCGTCGCTGCTGACGCTCTCGAAGGCGAGAATGCCCTCGCCCGCGAGGTAAGAGCCCACGCGGTCCTCGATGTCGCCGTCGACGAACGCCACGTCCACGCCCACCTCGGCGAGCGCGTCGGCGTAGGAGCGCAGTTCCTCCTCCTCGGCGTCGAGCGCGGCGTTTAGCTGGTCGACGCTCTCGACGGCGTACTCCGCGTCGACGTTGCTCTCCCTGACCTCGAAGTCCTCGTCGATGACCGCGATGGCGGCGTCGGCGACCGAGCGGGGCATGTCGTCGTGTTCGGGTTCCTCGTCGACGATGACCCCCTCGATCAGTTCGGTCGCACTCGAGGACGCCCCAGCCTGGGCGTGGATCGTGATGGCGTCGCGGTCGACGCTGCCGTCCTCGCGGACTGCACTGACCGCGTCGACGACCGTCCCGGCCAGGTTCCCGGCCGCGACGTCGCCGGTGCCCTTGCCGGTCATGCTCGATTCGGCGACCTCGATCAGTTGCTCGTCGTCGACGTCGGCGTCAAGGGTCGCCTCCTCGACGGCCTCGTGTGCGAGTTCGGCCGCCTCGAAGTATCCCTCGACGATCGTCGTCGGGTGGACGTCGTCGTCGAGGAGGTCCTCGGCCTGGGAGAGCAATTCGCCCGCGAGGACCGCCGCTGTGGTCGTGCCGTCGCCGACCTCCTCTTCCTGGGTCTCGGCGACTTCGCTCAACATCTGGGCCGCGGGGTGCTCGATGTCCATCTCGTCCAGGATGGTCGCGCCGTCGTTCGTGATGACGACGTCGCCGCTGTCCGAGACGAGCATCTTGTCCATCCCGCGGGGGCCAAGCGTCGTGCGTACCGCCTCGCTGATGGCCTTCCCCGCGGTGATGTTCGAGGACTGCGCGTCCTCACCCTGTGTCCGCTCCGTATCCTCGTCGAGAATGAACAGGGGCTGTGCCCCCATGCGTCGCTGTCCGGACTGTGACATGGTTTGATTACCTCGGTTGAAAAGTCGTTTGCGGTTCTATATAAGTGTTACTAATCAACCGCCGGCGCAGAGCGGCTGTTTGTGGGTGGGTGCCGGGCGCGACGCGCGTGGCTTTAAGACCACCGCCAGTAAAGGGGTGAGTAGATGCTCGAACTGGAACACGGGTTCCGGGTCGTCGACGTTCACCTCGAGTTGGAACCGGACGGTGGGCGGCAGGGACCGGCAGCCGGCGACCCCGAGCAGGTCGAGCGCGAACTCCACCAGGCCGGCGTGGTCCGCGGCCTCGCGTTCCCGGCCGACCGCGAGGGGTCGTATCTTAAGGCCAACAACGCCGTCGCGCGGATGAGCGTCGGCCGGCCGATGATCGCGGCCGCGCGGATCAACGGCTCCCGGGACCCGGGGCAGGGAGCCGGCTCGCGACTACGGAACATCGCCGCCTCGCGCGCGGACCACCACACCTCCCCCGCAGACGTCGAACAGTACGCCTACGACGATCGCTTCGTGTGCTTCAAACTCCATCCGCCTGCCGACGGTCTTCCCGACGAGGAGGTTCTCGAGACCCTCGAAGCGGTTGGGCTGCCAGTCCTGACCTACGGTGGCCGCGGGTTCCAGCCCTCGGTCATCGAGGAGACGCTGCTCGAGTATAGCTTCCCCGTCGTCGTCTCGCACATGGGAGGGTACCCGCTCGACCGGAAACTGATGGACCGGACGATCGACCTGCTGGACCGCTACGAACAGTGTTACCTCGATACCAGTTTCGTCCGTCTGCGCGACCCCATCGAGCGGGCCGTCATGGAACACCCCGACCGCGTTCTCTTCGGGAGCGGTGCCCCGGCGGTCCACCCGACGGTTGCACTCATGGAGATTCTGACGCTGGACGTCCCCGAAGACGCGATGCGGAGGGTGTTCTCGAAGAACGCCTCGCGGGTCGTCGACGAACTCGCACCGTAAGGGATCCTACTACCGGAGAATCCCGGTGTCTAGGAATGGCTTATTCGGCCAGTAACTATATATAAATGTTAGGTAATGGCATACTATGGGTACTACTGACATCACCCGCCGGGACCTGCTACGAGGGGTCGGGACGGCAGGCGTCGTGGGTTTTGCGGGCGTACAGCCAGCCGCAGCGGATGGCCGCGAACCGCTGGATCGTCACATCGTCGGGGTCGACCCCGGGAAGGCCAACGTGGCAAAGCGGAAAGCGAACGAAGTGCATCGCGTCCTCGATTTCGAGGACATCGGCCAGGCCGTCTCGGGCTGGTATCCCGACGACGCGATAGACGGGCTGAAGAACAACCCGAACGTCCGGTACGTCGAAAAAGAAGGCGTGATGGAAGCAATTGCGCAGACGCTTCCCTGGGGCATCGACCGCGTCGATGCCGAGAAAGTCCATGCCGATGGCGAGACTGGCGGGGACGATACCGATGGCGAAGGGGGTGCGGACATCGCGATCATCGACACCGGCATCGACGACGACCACCCGGATCTGCAGGCAAATGTCGGATCTGGGAAGGCCTATGTCGACTGCAAGGGATCGAACTGTAACTATCCGTGGTCAGATGACAACGACCACGGCACGCACTGTGCGGGAATCGCGGACGCAGTCGACAACTCGGAAGGCGTTGTTGGTGTTTCGACCGGGGCAACCCTTCACGCAGTAAAGGTGCTTGACAGCAACGGCTCCGGAACGTTTTCCGACGTTGCAGCCGGAATCAAGTACACGGCTGACCAGGGATGGGATGTCGGAAGTCTGAGCCTCGGTGCGTCGTCGGGCTCGAGCACAGTCAAGGACGCTTGCGACTACGCGTACAATAACGGCGTTCTGCTCGTCGCTGCGGCAGGTAACGACGGATCGTGTAGTGATTGCGTCGGGTATCCGGCGGCATACTCGGAAGTCATGGCCGTCTCATCGACAGAGCAGGACGATTCGCTGTCGAGCTTCTCATCGACCGGGTCGGAGGTCGAACTCGCGGCACCCGGCGGGGACGTCTACTCGACCGTCATCGGCGGATACGATACGTTCTCCGGGACATCGATGGCGTGTCCGCACGTGTCGGGGGCTGCAGCTCAGTTGATGGACAACGGCTACGAGAACGCCACCGATACGAGCGACGCCGACCCGTATCCGACGTCACCGGGGGGAGCGCGCGACCAACTTCAGGATACCGCAGAAGACATCGGGCTCAGCAGTAACGAACAGGGTGAAGGACTGCTCGATGCGGAGGCCGCGCTCTCCGGATCTACCGATTCCGCACCCAGCGTCTCCTGGGTGAATCCGAGCGACGGCGAGACCGTCTCGGGCACGATCACAGTCCAGATCGACGCATCCGACAGCGAGGACAGCGACGACTCGCTGGACGTCACGTACAACGTCGACGGCGGCTCTTCCCGGTCGACATCCTACAACTCCACGTCCGGCTACTACGAGGATTCGTGGGACACCACCGGCGTCTCCGA
>JAHENO010000204.1 GCA_018609945.1 Haloarculaceae archaeon
CACCACGGACCCGTAGAACGCGACCAGTCGGTCGAGCTCCCCGACGCGGAGCGCGACCCGCCCGATACTGGCTTCGGCCGGAAGCGTCGAGTCAGTCACGCCTTGCCTTGGGACCGCGGGACGAAAGCCCTTCGGCACCACTGACCCGTGAGATCACGGTCCCGACATGGCCGCCGAGTTTCGACAGCGCGGAGAACGGCTGCTGTCGCACCTGTTCGGCCTCGGTCCTGTCGAGGAGCGACTGGAGGCGGTGTCAATCTCCGCGTCGCCGACCGCGACGAATCGCCAGCAGAGGGAGACGACGCCATCACCGGTGTCCTCAACCGCGGCGGGGGCGGGTTCGTCGTCCGGGTCGATCCCGCAGCCGTCCAGGCGGAGTGACACCAACACTTTTCTTGCCTGCCAGCCGAGATGTTCCAGTCTGTATGAGTTCGATCGAACTGACGAAGACGGGTGTCGAGGGACTCGACGACATCCTCAACGGGGGGGTAGTCAAACACTCCACGACGCTCATCAGCGGCAACCCGGGGGCGGGGAAGAGCATTCTCGGGCTCCAGTACATCTACAACGGTGTGGAGCTGTTCGACGAGAAGGGTATCTTCCTCACCTTCGAGGAGAACAGGGATGACCTCCGCCAGGCCGCGGAATCCATCGGGTTCGACAACTGGCAACGCTACGTCGAGGACGGCCGGATCAGAGTCTACGACAAGCAGGTACTGCTCCGGGAGAACGACTTCGGTGCGGCGATCGATATCCTGCTGGAAGCCCTCGACAACGACGACTACGAGCGGCTGGTGCTGGACTCGCTGACGATGTTCCAGCTGTTTTTCGAGAGCGAGCGCGAGCAACGGACGTACCTGCTCAAGTTCACCGACATCCTCCGCGAGAACGGCCTCACGACACTGATGACGAACGAACAGGGGACTGTCTTCCCGGAAACCGACATCGGGCTCGAGAGCTTCCTGACCGACGGCAACATCTTCCTCCTGCAAACGCCGACCGACTCGGGCGTCAACCGCTACGTCTGGGTGGCCAAAATGCGCAAGCAGAACATCGACTCCGACATCTTCCCCGTGGAGATAACGCAGGGCGGACTCACGGTCCACGAGAACGCCAGCGCGTTCTCGATGATTGGCGAGGACGGGTCGGCGTTCGGATAGCAGTTACTGTCCCGTTATTACTATCTGATAATGACTGCGGTCGTTCATTACCGGATTGATCTGAAAAAATAGCTACATCAGTCAGTATGAAACGCTCGTTTCCGGCCGCGAAGCTGGGTTATTCGGCCGCTCGCTACGTTCGGCCTCTCGCGCCCGCCCGGCCCGTTTCAAAATCCGATAGTTTTATCAAAGAAGTAATTCAATTTGTGAGAACGGATGGAATCAGAGGAGTTGCTCCAGACGCTCGGGAACAAATACAGCGCAGCGATCCTCGAGGCGACGAACGAACCCCGGTCGGCACAGGAGTTGAGCGACGAACTGGGGATTCCGATCGCCACCTGTTACCGGCGCATCGACGAGTTGACAGAGCACGGCCTGCTCGAACTCCACGACAACGTTCTCTCCGACGACAGACGCCGGATCAAGGTCTACCGGCGCAACGTCGACGCAGTCCGCGTCGAGTTCGACGAGACGCTCACCGTCGACATCGCCGAACGGAGCGAGGTGACCGACAAACTCGACGAGGCCTGGGAGACGCTCTTCGGTTCACCGGCAACATCGACAGGCTGAGCGGCGCCATCGGAACCAGGGTCCTCGTCGCGACCGTTATCTCGATCTGATTCGACCGGCGAACACCGGCCTTTTCTTTCAGAGGCTGTTCCGTGGAGACGATGACAGACAGCGACCGTGGGGCCTTCCTCGCCGGCGACCGCCCCGAGGATGTGCTGATATATCTCGCCGACGACGCCGTCTCGAACCCCGGGGCGCTCGAAGAACACGGCGAACGCGTCGACGGTGGCACCGTGCTGGTGTTGCCCGGCGAGGAGGCACGGAGCGTCTTCGGGCGGGCGGCGGGCATCGACCCGATGGCATTCGCCAAAGCGGCGATGGGCACCGAGGGCGAGGTCCGCCGGGACTGTACCGGCGGCGTCTGCCCGGCCGGCGGGGCGGACGGCGACGGATCGACCCACCGGGCACGCTTCGTGTTCGCCTTCGCCGAAGCGCAAAACGAGGAGGTCGGGGGGCTCTACGCCGAGGGGGACGTGATTCACGCCTACGTCGCCTGTGCCTGTGGCGAGCGCTATTCCGACAAGTGGGTCGCCGGCGACCGGTCGTAGCGAACTACTCCTCGTCGGACCCGTCGACCTCGTCGAGTCGGTCTGACCCGTCGGCTTCCTCAAGGCCGTCGGCAAGTCGCAGGAACGCGTCGAGAATGGCCCGCTTGGCGACCGCGCCGTGGGTCGTCCAGTGGTGTGCGTAATCGAGCATGTCGTCGTAGACGTCCGGTTTGCAGCCCGCGGCCCGGGGGTGACCGCCGCCGTTGACCTGCCCGGCGACCTCGTGGCACCGCTCGAAGGCCTCGGTGCCACGGATCGAGGCGCTGCCGGCGGGTTTGACGATGACGGAGGCGTCGGCACCCTGTTCGCGCAGCGCCTCCGCCACCTCGTTTTGCGAGCAGCGGCCGTACGTGACGCCGACGGTCCAGGGGCCGACCTCGCGGAGTTGTGCGCGTTCGATCGCCTTCTCGATGAGTGCGTTCTTCTCGACGCGACGCTCGGCGAGGAATTCCTGGACCGCCGGCGGGAGGGTCGCGCCGTGTTCGAGGACGGTCTCGACGTACTCCTCGGGGTCGGCCCAGTAGGCGTAGTCAGCGATGTCGTCGCTGCGCGGGTCCTCGCGGATCCAGAGGTCGTGGTCCCGTGTCGCGGCCGCGAGGTCGGCGTACCGGTCGTCGAACTCGTAGTCGAGTTCCGCCAGGGCGACGTCGGCCGAGCAGACCTCCTCGGAGGGACCGATGGCGAGGTCGACACCCGCGTCCCGGACCGCCTCCGCGACGTCTGGGTCCCACTGGTGGTGGTCGTACCACGCCACCGCCCCGGCGTGAGCGACGAGGTTCGCGAGGCCGTTGACCTCGGCGGTGCTGTCGGGACAGAGGTCACAGACGAACACGTCCGCGCCCGGTTCGGCGTACTCGGCGGTCCAGGCGATGGCCTGCTGGATTTCGTGGGGGCCGGCCGGGACCAGCGCCGCGCCGTCGCGTGCACGCCGGACCAGCGCCGTACACGCCAGCCCGTCGGCGTCGGGGTCCGCGACGACGACCGTCTCCCTGTCAGCGAGCGCGGTCGCGACCTCACGCTCGGCCTGTTCGCGCTCGAAGGAATCCGGGTGGAAGAAGCCCTCGCCCGGGAGGACCGACTTGCGCTCGATAGAGAGGCGGTCGTCGTCGATGAGCCAGTCGTCCATACCGCCACGAACGCCCCGGTTACAATGAAGTTCCCGGAACCGCGACGACCGGCCGGCGGGGAGTGCGCGTCTCAGAACGGGGTCGTGTCGGTCTCGCGTTCCTCCTCGCTCAACTGCCGGACAGTCAGCACAGGCACCGGACAGCGGCGGACGACGGCCTCCGCGACGCTGCCCAGCAGGAACGCGTGCTCGCCGTGGCGGCCCCGCGTCCCGGTGGCGACGACGTCGGCGTCGACCTCGCGGGCGTAGGCGATGATCTCGTCGGCGGGGTCGCCCTCCCTGATGGCGGTGACGACCTCGTAGCCGGCCGCCTCGTCGGCCTCGCTCTCGACGAAGGAGAGTGCCTCGCCGCCCGCCGCCTCGAGGGCGTCCTCGAACTCGGCGCGGACGACCTCGGGCGATGAGCGGAGTTCGCCGGCGTCGACCACGTAGAGGGCGTGAACGGCGGCGTCGAAGCGGTCCGCGAGGTCGAGGGCCATGCGGACGGCCCGGCCGGCGCTCTCCGAGCCGTCGGTGGCGATGACGACCGTCTCGAACATACCCGGAGGTCGGGCGGGGCCGTGAAAAGCCGCGCGGTTTCGGCGGCTTTTTGCCCGCCGCGCGCGCACTCTCGCCCGATGGCCATCGAGATCGATCTCGTGCTCGTACCGGTCGACGGCAGCGACGCGGCCGGCGAGGCCGCGGAGTACGCTGTCGCGATCGCACAGCGGTACGGCGCGGACCTGCACCTGCTGCACGTCCTCGACGAGCAGGTGATGCGCGGGCTGGACACCGGGGACGTGACCGCCGAGTTGGTCGCGGACCACCACCGCGCGTTCGCCGCCGACGTCCGCGAGGAACTCCCGGCGGACGTGCGCCTGTCGATGTCCTCGGCAGCGGGCTTCTCGCCCGGCCGCCTCCTGCAGACGCCGGGAAGCGTGATACTCGACTCGGCCGAGGAACTCGACGCCGACTTCCTGGTGGTCCCCCGCCAGGGGCCGAGCGGGGACCCCGACGTGACGCTCGGCAAGGCGGCGCTGTACGTCCTCGAGTACGCGAGCCAGCCCGTCCTCTCGGTCTAGAGCTGGATCGTCATCTCCAGTTCGAAGCTCTCGCTCTCGGAGACCTCGAAGCCGACCTTCTTGTAGAGCCTGATCGCGGGGTCGTTCCACCGCTCGACGGTCAGCCAGACGGACTCGACGCCCGCGCTTTGCGCCCAGCCCAGAAGCGACCGGACGAGTTGCGTCCCGATGCGCGCACCCTGGAAGTCCTCGAGGACGAAGATGGCGAGTTCGTACGTGCCGGCCTCGTCGGGGACGAGCGTGGCGTGTCCGACCGCCCGCTCGCCGTGCCAGGCGACGACGTTGAAACTCTCCGCCGACAGGATCGCGTCGAGCCACTCGCGGATCGGGTCCTCCGCGACGGGCGGGATGCCCTGTGCCCTGTCGGCGGGGTCGAAATCGAGGTACAACTCCACGAGTGCTTCGCGGTCCTCGTCGTCGGCGCGACGGACGACGATTTCCCGGCCGTCGGCGTCGGTGAACTCGCGGGGCGGCGTCGGGAAATCGGCCGGTTCGTCGGCGCCGGTCATCGTATCAGCGTGACCGTCATCGTGGCGTTCAGGAGCACGAACTCCGTGACACTGTCCAGCTGTATCTTCCCCAGTGGGCTGCGCTCGCCCCCGGGGAGGACGATCCGGTCGACGCCTTCCCGCTCGGCGAGTTCGACGAGATGGGGCGCGGGCTCGGACTCGAGTTCCCGGACGTCGGCCGCGAGGTCCGTGTCGGCGAGACGGTCGTGGGCCTGCCCCGCGAGTCGCTCGCGGTCGGCAGCGTCGCCAAACACCGCCACGGTGAGGTCGTCGTCCGCCTCGATGGCGCGGTCGAGCGCCGTCTCGAAGGCGTCGAGCGACGATTCGCCCGGGCCGAGAGCGAACAGGACGTGCACATTCCAAGGTGTGTCGGCCGGCACATAAAGACCGTCGACACGCTTTTTCGCCGGGGGGTCCCAGGGACGCCCATGGCAGACGAGTCCGGAGCGGACGAGGTCGGCGCCGACGAGACCGGAGGCGACGACGGCGACGCCCGGCAGGCAGAGCGCGCGCCCGAACGATCCAGCGGGGACGTTTCCGGTGGCGGCGACGGCGCACAGCCGGGCATCCCCGAGGACGTGCGCACCTACGACCGCTTCACGAAGATCGAGGAGAGTACCTACGAGCGGGCAAACGAGTTCCTCCGCGAGCGGACCTACATCACGGCCCGCGAGTGGGCCATCGCCCGCCTGTGTGCCGACTTCCGCACGGAGACCGGCGTCGAGATGACGAAGATCGGCGAGCACCTGCCGGAACTCGTGCCGTTCATGACCGACACCTACTCCCCGCAGGCGGTCAACCAGGCGCGGGCCTCCTTCGAGGAGAAGGTCCGCACGTCCGGGGCGACCTTCCTCTACGGGGCGATGTCGGACTTCTTCACGGCCGAGGAACTCGACGACGTGATGTACGAGGCGACCGAGGTGGCGAAGTTCCTGCTCGAAGTCGAGGGGGTCGACCTCTCGGTCGAGGAGGAACTGGCCGCCGAAGAGCAGGTCACCGAGGTGATGAAGGAGGTCCGTCAGCACAGCGCGGCGCTGCGCCACGACGAGGTGACCTGTCCCGAGTGTGGCCACGGGTTCGAGGCCGGCGAGGAGTCGTAGCGTCCGGGTGGACAGGGAGTTACAGGTCTACCTGCTGGAACCGCCAGTACCCGATCAGGAGGGGGACGGCGATCCAGAACAGCAGGACGACGAACCCGAACCAGTCCTGGACGTAGAAGGGGCCGTCCGTCGCGCCCGCCGCCTGAGCCTGCCCGTTGGCGTTTTCGGCCAGCTGCCGACCCACCCAGCTGACGCCCTGCTGGTAGGCAGCCGTCGGATCGAGGATCGTGAGAAACTCCGCGCCGGTCCGGAGCCACTCGGGAAAGTCCTCCTCGGGGCCGGGGAACCCGAACCCGTTGCCGACGTAGACGAACCCGGCCACGAGGACGTTCCAGAGGAACTGGAACACGACGAAGATACCGAACGCGCCGTAGGCGGCCCGCGAGGTCGAGGTCGTGAACGCCGAGACGCCGACCGCGACGCTGACGAAGACGAACGCGAGCAACAGCGAGACGAACACGAACGCGAGGTACTCGAGCGCGGAGAACTCCTCGGCCAGCGTGGCCACCACGAACAGGCCGACGCCGAAACCGACCAGGAGAGCAGCAGACACGACGCCCGCACGGCCGAGGAACTTCCCGACGAGGACGTCCTGGCGGCTGTTGGGCAACGAGAGGAGGAGTTTGAGGCTCCCGCTCTGGCGCTCGCCGGCGATCGCCCGGTAGGCCGCTGCGATGGCCACGATGGGGATGAACACCGACACCGGTCCGGTGAGACCGCCGATCAGCGCGAGCGTCGTCAGTTCGCCGCCGAACTGGACCTGTGGCGGCGGGCGGATCTGGGCGGCGAAGTAGGCCGACCCGCCCGCAAAGAGCACGAACAGGACTGTCAGCGCGAGCAGCAGGCGCGACCGGATGGCGTCCCGGAAGTCCTTCTCGGCGACGGCCTGCCAGCTCATGCCTCGCCCCCCGTGTAGTGGGAAAACAGCGACTCCAGCGACGTCTCCTCGGTCGAGAAGTCCGAGACCGTGACTCCCTCGTCTTCGAGCGCGGTGAGTACCGCCGTTTTCGCGTCGTCGGTACAGGAGACCCGGAGTTGGGTGCCGTCGGCGGTCACGTCCGAGACACCGTCGAGCGTCGCCACCGCGTCGCTCGCGCCGTCGGTGAGGCCGTCGGTGTCGACGACGAGCGTCGATTCGCCGCCGACGGCGTCGCGGAGCCCCTCGATGCTGTCGACCGCGACCACCTCGCCGTCCCGGAGGATACCGACGCGGTCACAGACCGATTCGACCTGTCCGAGGATGTGACTCGAGAAGAAGACCGTCGCCCCGCGGTCGCGCTCTGCGCGAATGATCTCCCGGAACTCGCGGGCGCCGTTGGGGTCCAGCCCCGACGAGGGTTCGTCGAGGATGAGCAACTCGGGTTCGCCGACGAGCGCGATCGCCAGCGCGAGTCGCTGTTTCATCCCCGTCGAGAAGCCCCCTGCCTTCCGGTCGACGGCGTCACCGAGACCGACCCGTTCGAGCAGTGCGTCGGGATCGTCGGCGGCCTCCTTCGAGTCGATGGCGAACGCCACGTGTTCGCGGGCGGTGAGCCGGTCGTACACCGAAAAGCCCTCCGGAAGTACTCCCGTCCGGGACCGGATCGCCACGCTCTCCTCGCGGGCGTCCCGTCCGAGCACGCGCACCGACCCCGCGTCCGGGCGCACGAAATCGAGCACCACGTTGATCGTCGTCGACTTGCCGGCGCCGTTCGGGCCTAAAAATCCGAATATCTCGCCGTCCTCGACGGTCAGGTCGATCCCGGACAGCGCCGTCACGTCGCCGAAACGTTTCGTTACCCCCTCTAGTTCGACCGTCGCCATGCCCGCAGTTGCGGGGGCACACTTATAGGGGTTAAGTCATCGGTCGGCGTCCGGCAGGTCCGCGTCGGCGGCGCGAACGTTCTCGCCGACCACCTCGCCGAACGTCTCGTCGTCTCCGTCGTGCTCGTAGACGACCTGCCCCCGGACGGTCGTCAGTTCCGGAAAGACTCCTGGACGCCCCTCGAACGGCGTCCAGTCGGCCTTCGTATGCAGGTCGGCTCCACGGATCGGACGGGTCCGACCGGGGTCGACGAGCACCAGGTCCGCGTGGGCACCCTCCTCGATCCGACCCTTCGACGGAAGGTCGAAGATCGCTGCCGGGTTGGCCGCGGTGAGGTCGCGGACCCGCTCGAAGGAGAGAGAGCCGGTACGGGCCTCCGCGAGCAGCAGCGGGAGTGCGGTCTCGACACCGGGAACGCCGCTGGGTGCCTCCCAGATGGACGCGTCCTTCTCCGCGCGGGTGTGGGGTGCGTGGTCGGTCGCGATGACGTCGACGGTGCCGTCGACGACGCGGTCGTAGACCGCCTGCCGGCGCTTCTCACGGCGCAACGGCGGGTTCATCCGGCCGAACGTCCCCAGATCGTCGACGTCGCTGCGGGAAAGAAACAGGTGATGGGGCGTGACCTCGCAGGTCATCCCCGCCTCGGCAGCGATGTCGATTCCTTCGGGCGTGCTGGTGTGGGCGACGTGGATCCGGACGCCGCGCTGGTCCGCGAGTTCGCAGGCCCGGCGGACTGCCTCGATTTCGGCGTCGGCCGTCCGGTAGGCGCTCCAGGCGTCGGGGTCGTCGCGCTCGCGGGCGCTCTCGTTGAACGCCGAGGCGTCCTCGGCGTGAACCGTGACCCTCACGTCGGTCGCACGCCGCAGCGCCTCCGCGAACAGCGGCGTCTCGATCCCCATCTCACCCGTCGAATCTGCGAGGAACACCTCGCCCAGTGCGAACACCGGCCGGTCGAACAGCGTGTAGGGGTCCCACTCGGGTGTGACGCCGCCGTTGACGCCGTAGTCGACGAGCGACTCGCGGGCGAGCCGTGCCTTCCGGTCGAAGGACTCGCCGTCGACCGTGGGCGGGTCGGTGTTGGGCTGGTCGACGACCGTCGTGACACCGCCCGCGGCCGCACTCCGCGAGCCCGTGGTCCAGGTCTCCTTGTGGGAGAAGCCGGGCTCGCGGAAGTGGACGTGGACGTCGATCATGCCGGGCAGGAGCCGCTTGCCCGTCGCGTCGACGACCCGCTCCCCGTTATCGGTGGCGAGCCCCGCTCCCACAGCGGCGATCCGCTCCCCACGGACGCGGACGTCCCGACTGCGGCCGTCCGCGAGGGTGGCGTTCCGGAAGAGCATTGGCGGCCTCACGGCGCGGGGGTTCCTAAGTCTCCCGGAAGTCGCCGTCGGCGAGGGCGTCGACGAGCGTACGACAGACTGTCTGCGGGTCGCCAGAGCCGCCAGCACGAGCGACACTTCCCACCGCATCGGGCGCGAACGGGACCCCGAGCGCGTCGTAGACTGGTTCGAGGACCGCCGCGATGGCCGCGTGGTCGCACACGACCACGATGCCGCCGACGACGGCGACGTCCCGCCGGACCCGCTGTGCGAGGCCAGCGACCTTGCCCGTGGCCTGCAGGGAGTGCGTGCCGGGACAGAACGCACCGTCGGGTTCGCCCTCGCGGGTGTCGACGCCGAGAGACGCAAGCGCGTCCCGGACGCGCTCGATCGCGTCTGCATAGCGCCCGTCGATTGCGGTCCGGTCGGCGCCAGGGATGGCACGGGAGAAGGCGACCGTCGAGCCGGTGTAGGCGACGGCGCGCCCGCCGACGCGGCGCTCGATGGGCGGGTAGCCCTGCTCCCGGGCGAGCGTCCGCGCGCGGTCGTATCCCTCGGCATTCGCGTCGCGCCGGCCGAAGGCGACGTGGCGATGGGGCGTCCACACCCGGAGCGCTGGCTCGCCGGTCTCGGCGGCGCGGTCGACCATCCGGTCGGTGCGCTCGCGGTCGGCCTGGACCGACTCCGCCCGCTCGCGCAGCACGCGCATACCCCCCGTAGCGACCGGACGGACATAACACCTCCAGGTCCGGCGACTGCACGGATCGAAGCGAACAGGCGACACGTTGCCCGGGGTGACCGAAAACCACCACCGGTATCCGCGACGCGGTGTGTCGCGCTCCCGCGTGCCGCGCCGCGGTCGAGGTCAGGTCACGCGACTGGCTGGTCCCGTTTTCCCGGATAAACGTTCGCCACGGCCCGAGAAAGCTAAGCCCTGTCCGTCCAAGGCCAAGGCCATGGCGGTCACGCTCGACCGGGAGATGCTCTTCCAGTATCGTCGGTTCTCGCTGTACAACTCCCCGTACGTCGCCCACGAGCGGGGCCGCGCGATCGACCTCTATCCGCCAGCGGACGCGACCATCGCTCCCTCGCCCGTTGCAGGGGAAGTGCTGGAGACGCTGACAGTCGAGGCCCCACCGAAGCCCTACGCCGCCGAGCAGGATTATCTCATCCTCGTCGATACCGGCGAGTTCGTCGCTCGGCTACTCCACGTGAAGCCACGGGTCGAGGCCGGCGACGGCGTCGACCGCGGCGACCCGCTGGGGGAACTCGTCCGGGCCGGATTCTTCGCTCCCTGGGTCCCCAACCACGTCCACCTGGAGTTTCGCGACCGCGACGCGAACCCCTACCGCGCCTCGGGTTCGGTCCCCCTCGACGTCGCGGTCGACATCGAGCCAGTACCGTGGGATGGGACCGGTACGGTCGTCGAGACCGGCGACGCCTACGCACGCCTCGACCGGCCCGCCCACCCCGCGCCGGACGAGCGCTTTGCCGGACTGGCGAGCGGCGGCGGTGTCCTCGACGGCGGCTTCCCCCACTACGAGTGGGGCGGCCTGCTCGGCGGCGACGGGTCGGCCGAGATCGCCGGAACGTGTGTCGGCACCGTTTCGGGTCGAGACGTGGCCTGGCACGACGCAACCGTGCTGGCGAACGGCGATCCAGTGACCGGGATCGCGCTGTTCTGTGGCCGGGACGGTCTCGGGGCGAAACTGGTCGGCCGCGAGATCGCCCTGTCCGTCGGTGACGACGTGGACGTCTCCGTCCGTCTCGATAGCGAACGGGAGTGACCGTCGTCCCAGGCTACCCCTATTCGCCGTACTGCTCCCGGTGTCGGTGCTTCTGTTCGCGGTAGCTGTCGTCCTCGCGGACACGGTCGAGATACGCCCGGTAGACCTGCGAGATTTCGTGTTTCTCCTCGTCGTACCACTCCCGGGGCTCGCGCTCGACGCGGTTGCCGTCGGCGTCGCGTTCGTACTTCTTGCCGCCGGGGTACTTCGCGTACCGTAGCGCACGGGTCCAGCCCATCTGGAGATACTTGCGCGCCAGGTCCATGCCCACGAAGTCCTCTGTCTCGCGGTACGCCTCGAAGCGGTCGTAAATGGCTGCGGCCGCCTCGCGTGCCTCGTCGAGGTCGGAGATCGTCCACAGGGGCAGTAACTCGCTCTTGTACGGTTCGATCTTGAAGACGCCCTGCTCGTCGGGCGTGTGGCGGTATCGTTCGGGGTGTTCGCGGAAGTCGAGGTCGTACTCCGGTCCATCCGGCACCGTCTCGGTCTCGCCGCGGACTGGGTCGGGAGTCATGATCAGTCACGCTCCCGAAGGGACTTCCGGTAGACGACCAGGTCGTACTCGCCGTGCGTCTCGGTGTCGACTTGCTCGTAGCCGTTTGCGGGATAGAAGCCGACGGCGGCCGCCTGGCGGCGGGCGGTCTGCGCGTAGAGGTGTGTGACGCCGCGGTCACGGGCGGCGTCTTCCAGCGCGTCGAGCAGAGCCGACCCGACCCCGTCGCGCTGGCAGTCGCGGGCGACCCGCATCCGGTGGAGTTCGCCCTCGGCGCCGTCGACGCGCAGGCCGCCCATCCCGACCACGCGGCCGTCGCGCTCTGCGACGAGGAACTCCCCGCCGGCGTCGAGGTACTCGCCCTCGATATCGGTGATGTCGTCGGTGTTCGGGAGGTCGTCCGGATCGGTGCCAGCCGCGCGGATGACCCGCTCGTGGAGCGACTGCACGACAGGGGCGTCCGACGGTCGGTACCGCCTGACGGTGGTCACGCGAACGAGACGTCCTCGCGAGTCGCTACCTCGCCGAACAGCCAGTCGGCGTGGTCGAGTGCGTACTCGCGGTGACCCTCCTCGATGTAGCCGACGGCGTCCTCGACGAGCACCGGTCGGTAGTCCCGGAGGCCGGCACTGCCGGCCGTGTGGAGGACACAGACGTTGGCAAGCGTCCCGCAGAACACCAGATCGCGGATGTTCCGGGCCGAGAGC
>JAHENO010000205.1 GCA_018609945.1 Haloarculaceae archaeon
AACGCCGTCGCGTCGGCGGCCAATCGCCGCCGACAGCGACTCCTCATCGCCGAAACTCACCGTCCGTGTCATTACGAGAACTGACCACGCATCAAAGACGCAGATTCACGCACTACTGGATGGGTTAGAGAGAGTTCGATGTGATCGACTGAGGCTGTATTCACCACGTCTCGTTGGCCCGCAGGGAAGGTTTATCACCAGATTCAGCGTAGTGTCAAACTATGTCATACGTCCAGTGTAACGGGGCCGACCTCTACTACGAAGACCAGGGTGAGGGGACGCCAATCGTATTACTCCACGGGGTGTTGCACAGTCTGCGATTTTTCGAGCCGCAGTTAGCTGGTCTCTCAGACGAGCACCGCGCGGTCGCTGTCGATTTCAGGGGGCATGGCCGATCGGAGAAGACGGACCTGGGCCACACCGTCGCCCAGTACGCCCGCGATATCCACGCCTTCCTCACACAGCGAGACCTCGAAAATGTCGTCATCGTTGGGTGGTCGTTGGGCGCGCTCGTCTCGTGGGAGTACGTGGATCAATTCGGCACCGAACGGATCCGAGGGCTGGTTGATGTCGATATGGAGGCCTCCCGATTCCAGTGGGACGACTACGAGCACGGACTCACCGACTTGGAAGGAATCAAGGATACGCTCGCGTTGGCCCAGCAGGACCGGACGAGCCTCATCGAACGCATGGCGGAGCAGGTGTTCAAGAATCCCAGCGCCGAGACGAAAACGTTACAGTTTGACGAAATTTCTCGAACACCGGCCCCGATCAGTAGCGCTATTCTGTTCGATGCAGTCACACGCGATTACCGACGCATCCTCCCCGAGATAGATGTTCCAATGTTGGTGTGCGCCGGGGCAGAGGAAGAAACAACGCGTGGGACCGTCGCGTCAGTGAGAAACGTCGCGGACCTCATCCCGGACGCCCAGTTCGAACTGTTTGAAGACAGCGGCCACGGACCGTGTTTCGAGGAACCTGAGCGGTTCAATCGGGTCGTGAGCCAGTTCGTAGATTCGATTTGAAAGATACGCGCCCTGTATTCATCACGAGCGGTTGTGGCACAAGCCAGACACTACTGTTTCACTGACCGCGGTAAGAATCTCTGCCAAAGACGTCACTCTGCACGCCGGGAGGGAAGCACACAAGTGGCAGGGCCGGGAACTGGGGGTATGTTTGCCCAGGAGTTGTTCGAGAGCGTCCTCCGGTTGCCCGGCGAGTTCGCTGGCGTGGCGGCCCACGACCCGCTCTCGGCGGTGCTGTTGGCCATCGGCGCGCTCATCGTCCTCGGGACGGTCGGGTTCGTGGGCTACCTACTCCTCGGGGCAGTCGCGGAAATCCTCAATCCGACGCCCGGCGGAGAGCCTCGCCAGCCAGGTCGATAGCCGCCGCGTCGGGCCCCAGCGGCGACGCCGCGACCACGCTGTCGGCCACCGCCAGGATGTCCGCGACGCGGTCGGCGACCGTCTCGGGTGTGCCTGCGAGACAGAACGCCTCCAGCATGGCTGGCGTCACGCGCTCGAAGGCGTCGGTGAACTCCCCTGCCGAGATCGCCTCGCCGATCGCCGCCGCGCGCTCGCCGTCGATGTCGTGTCTGTCGAGCACCGGGTCGGGCGCACCACCCGCGATGAAGGCCACGGGCGGCCGGGCGGCCTCGCGGGCGGCCTCGCGGTCCTCGGCGACGGAGACGCTCGCGTAGACGGCGAAGTCGAAGTCTCCGCGCTCGTCAGGCCGGTCGGCCAGCCCCTCGGCGACGCGCTCGCGCGCCCACTCGACGTCCCGTGGATGGGCGCCGTTGAACAGGACGCCGTCGGCGTACTTGGCGGCCATCCGGGTCATGTGGGGGCCCTGCGCGCCGACGTAGACCGGGACCGACCCGGCCTCGTAGTTGAGGGCCGCGCCGTCCGCCCGGAAGGTGCCGTCGTGGTCGACGGTCTCGCCGGCCCACAGGCGGCGGGCGACCTGCGTCGTCTCCAGCACCCGCCGGAGCGGCCGCTCGTGCTCGTAGCCGAGGTTCGCGAGCGTCGACCGGTCGCCCGCGCCGACGCCGAAGACGCCCCGACCGCCGGCGAACTCGTCGATGGTCGCCATCCGCGAGGCCAGCGCCACCGGGTGGGTCTCGTAGGGGTTGGTGATGCCCGGGCCGAGCCGGACCGAGTCGGTCGTCTCCGCGATGGCAGCCAGCGCGACGAACTCGTCGCGGTTGTTGTAGTGGTGGCTGGCGAACACCGTGTCGAAGCCGGCGGCCTCCGCGCGTGCCGCGCGGTCGGCCACCTCCCGGACGGGGTGTTCCGGCGTGAGTTCAATCCCGAGCATGGTCACCTCCCGCGTCGGCGGTGGGTCCATCGCCGGCCCCGTCGTCACCGGCAGCCGTACTCTCCGCTCTCCCGTCGGGCCCGTCCCACGCACGGAGGGCGGCCCGAACAAGGTCGTCTTCCTCGGTCCGGAACAGGTCGTCGCTGCCGGCGTGGTCGCCGAACTCCCACCCGCGGACGACGGCGACGGGCGTCCCGCCGGCCCCCTCGCCGGTCACGAGGTTCGCGGCCGCCGCGAGTTCGTCAACCACGGCCTGGACGGTGGCGCTCATCTCCCGGCCCTCGCGGTCGCGTTCGCCGCGCCAGTCGCGCGCCGCGGGCAGCGCGGCCCAGCCCAGCGCGACGCCGCGCTGGCCGTACCGGAAGGGTCGTCCCGAGGTGTCCGTGACGACGACGCGCGCGCCCAGGCGCTCGTGGAGCCGTCGGGCGCTCGCCGCGGGGTCCTCCGGGAGCAACAGGAGGTCCGCGTCGGGCACGTTCGAGCGGTCGATGCCGGCGTTGACGGTGACGTGGCCGAAGCGCGTGACCGCGAGCATGATGGGAAACTCCAGCAGGAGTTCCTCGCTCTCCTCGATGACGGCCTGGGCGAAGCGGGGATCCTTCCGTTCGCCCGCCAGCTCTTCGACGCGGCTGGCTATCGACCGTGCGCGCTCGCCCGCGGGATAGTCCGCGAGGTCGGCCTGTCGCCCCTCGGCTTTCGAGACGACGGTGCTGGCGACACAGACCACGTCCTGCGGGCCCAGGTCGACCTGCCCGGCGATCAGCGCGGCGAGGTCGTCGCCGGGTCGGATCTCCGGGAGCCCATCGACGGCGGAGACTTTCATACCTACACTTCGGGTCGCCGGTAAAAAGCGCGCCGCTGTCGGAAACGATATAGCGTCGGCGTGCGCCCGCCGGGACATGCTCGAGGAGTGGCGCGCCACGGCCGAGGACGGGCCGACCGACCGGCCCGTCTCGCTCCCCGGCAAGCCGCCGGCGCTTGCAGGAGCCGAGGCGGTAACCTACGAAACCTCGTTCGCGGACCCCCGGGCGCCCGACGAGAATGTCGCAGTCGTCGTCCTGCGTGGGCTCTACGCCCACGCCGAACTCGATATCTCGGCCGACCGCCTCGACGACCAGGGCACGGCCCACAGCGACGCCTACTTCGAGCCCGTCCGCGTGCCCGTCGTTCCCGACGGCGAGACGGTCCTCTCGGTGACCTGTCGGGCGCCACGGGACCGCTTTGGCGGCCTGTACGACACCGACCGCGTCCCCGAAAGCGAGCGCGTCCCCGGGATCTGGTGGGAGGCGACGGTCGAGACCCACCCGTTGCCGTACGTCGACCGACTCGACGTCCGCCCCGAGCGGACCGACGACGGTGCCGTCCTCGAGGTCCGGACGACGGTCGTGACAGGCGGGCCACTCGACGGGCGGATCACCTACGCGCTCAGACCCGAGGGCTCCCGGGCGAGCGGGATGATGAATCGGGAGCGCATCACCGCCGACGGGCCGGGAACGACGACCGTCGAGCACGCCATCGAACTCCGGGACCCGTCGCTGTGGTGGCCCCGCGACCTGGGCGACCAGAACCGCTACACGCTCCGGGCGACAATCGGGGACCACGAGCGGTCGATCACGACCGGCGTGTGTTCGGTCCAGTGGGTCGGCGGCCGCTTCCGGGTCAACGGCGAACCACTGTCCGTCCGGGGCGTGAACCTCCTCACGGACGACCCCGCCGACGTCGAACGCGCTGCCGGCCTGCACGCGAACCTGGTGCGCGCCCCGGCCCACGTCCTGTCGCCGGGAGTCTACGAGGCCTGCGACGAGGCCGGACTCCTCGTCTGGCAGGGGCTCCCCCTCACCGGTCCCGGCTCCTTCGACGTCGACCGCGGGCGGGACCTCGCTGCCCGGCTGGTCGATACCTACAGTCACCACCCCTCCCTGGGACCGGTGGGAATCCACGACGAACCGACCGACACCTTCGCCGACGGCCTCGGGGACGGATTCCTCGACGGCCTCCGGTTGCGCTGGCGGGCCTGGCGGACTGCCTACGACCGCTCGCCGGCCGAGCGCGTCGCCGCGGCGCTGGACGAGGACGTGCCGGCGGTTCCCGTCGTGGCCGGTCCGGGCGTCGACCACGACGCCGGCGCGTACTACCCCGGGTGGGACTACGGCGCTGCCGCCGACATCGACGGGCTGCTCGACCGGTACCCGACGGACGTTCTCGCCGCCTTCGGTGCCGGAGCGCTCGCGGACCGGGGCGACGATACCGACGCGACGGACGGGCGCGAGGCTGCGGGCTTCGACGCCGCGAAACACGACGTCCGCGTCGACGGCGGCGTCGCTGCCTCGCAGACCAATCAGGCCGACGTCCTGCGGACGGTCGCCGAGACAGCCCGGCGACGCGGGGTGGGCGTCGTCGCCACTGCCCTGCGCGATACGGACGCCGCCGGGATGGGTGTCTACGCTGCCGACGGCACCCCGAAGGAGGCACGGGACGCGCTGGCGCGGGCACTCCAGCCCGTGCAGGCGTTCCTGGTCGATCCAGCGCCGGGCGAGACGGAGGCCGTCGTCGTCAACGACGCGCCCGAGTCGCTGTCGGTCACCCTCTCCTGGGCGGCCGGCGAGGCCACCGGCGAGCGGGAGTTCTCTGTCGGGGCGGCCGACCGCTGGCGTGGCACCGTCGACCTGCCGTCGGCGGAGCGGGTCCGGCTGGCGGTCTCCGTCGGGAGCACCACCGTCGAGAACACCTACCGGCTCTAGGGCCTCCGTGCTGTGAACCCGAAACGGCCGTGCCAGGCCGTGTGGTACACGGAACCAGGGGTCTGATCGACCGGAATATTTAAGCGCCCCTCCACAGTAAATAGGAGTACCAGAACGTTGCGGCGTTCCGGCAGTATCGTGCAATCGCCCATGAGAGGGAACCCTTGTTATCGGCGCCAGCCGCCCGCCAGCGTGGCGGCTGTCGGACGCCGCAGCGGAGATGGCATCGAGGTACAACCATGGCAGATTCGATAGACGAATCCAAGAACGTTACAGTATCGGACGACGACCTGGAGAACGACTCGAAAGGCGAACTCATCAAGCTCGCCGGCAAGCTCCGGGACCGACGAAACGACCTGAACCAGATGGCCAGCGAGCGCGCCTCCAAGCGCGACGAGCTCAACGCCAAGACGCGCGAGAAGGTCGACGAGGCCCAGGAACACCGCGAGAAACGCGACGAACTCAACGAGCAGGTCCAGGAGCACAAGGAGAAGCGCAACGAACTCAACGCGAAGGCAAACGAACTCTTCGACGAGGTCGAACAGCTAAAAAACGACCTCAAACTCGACGAGGGCAAGTCCATCGAGGAGCTCGAATCCGAGATCGAGGACCTGGAGTTCAAACAGCAAACCGAGGTGCTCAGCGCCGAGGACGAGCGCGAACTCATCGAGAAGATCGAGGCGAAACGCGAGAAACTCCAGGAGAAAAAGGAGAAACTCGAACACAACGACGACCTGGAGGGGCTCAAGGAGGAGGCCGAGGAGGTGCGCGCCGAGGCCTCGAAACACCACCAGAAGGTGACCGAACTGGCCGACGAGGCCCAGAAACACCACAACCAGATGATCGAGGCCTACCGCGAGGCCGACGACATCCGCGACGAGGCCGACGAGATGCACGAGAAGTTCGTCGAGGCCCAGGAGGCCGCCGACCGCCACCACGAGGACTTCGTCCGCGTCCAGAAGCGCCTGCGCGAACTCGACAAGAAGGAAGAGGAGGCCGAGCGCCAGGAGCGCGAGGAGAAGGAGGAAGCCGCCCGCGAGGAGGCCGAGGAGATCTACCAGAAGTTCAAGGAAGGCGAAACCCTCGACACCGAGGACCTGATGAAACTCCAGAAGACGGGACTGCTGTAGTCGACTCTGTTTTTACTCTCGGACGGTTGCCGGTGCGATCCGGTCGTCTCGGTTGTGAGTGAAAACCGCTCACGAGCAGTCGACGGGCCGGGAGAATGAGACCGTCACACTTCCGCCGACGGCCTCGACATAGATCGTGTCGTCGCACGCGACGAACTCGAAGGAGACACTCTCGTCTTCGCCGGAATCGAGCAGATCAACGTATCTTGTCTTATCGTTGACACTGATCTTGACTGTGTCCAGGGTCGTGCCGGGCGGGAATCGGTTGCTAACCGTCACAGTGAGGTTCGTCGTTCCATTGGTCGTGACGGGGAACTGCTGGAAGCCGAGATAGGCGTCGTCGTCGCCGACGACCGCGACTTCGACGGACCGGTCGGCCGCCGCGGAGCTGAACCCGCCGGTGCCGACCGCGACGGCGAGGGTCGCCACGACGAGACACATTAGCAGGCCGCGTCTTGTGGTGTTCATCGCTGTTTATCGATCCACTTCGGGCGGTTCCGGATCGGTCCCCAGTTTCATCTTTCGCGTCATGATCTCGTGGACGACCGCGGAAATCAGCACCCACGTGGCACAGAGGAAACCCCACTGCATGTCGGCGAGCATCCTGAAGGGATAGACGTCCACCCAGGCGGCGGTCAGCAGGGAGATGATAACCGCCGACATACCGAGATAGTACCGGCTCCACGGGAAGTCACCGCTCGGGACGACTTCCGTGTAGATCTCGATCTCCGAGAGCGCGTCGGTTGACGAGACGTTCCCAGTCCGGCGATCGAACGACACCACCCCGGCCTCGTCCATCTTCGGCAGGTGCCGTTGCTGTAACGCCGTGTAGACGTTCTTCCGTTGGGTGGACGTGAGTTGCTCAGTGTCCACGTCGTATTGCCACGCGGCGACCTGTTCCGCGAGGATTCCGAGATCGACCGCCCCTTCGTGATACTGCAGATAGTGAATCACGTACCGCCGGCGCCGGTTCGCGAGGACGTCGTACAGCTCGTCCCGCGAGGGTTCCTCTGCAGCCAGCGCGTCCTGTTTCGCCGGTGTCGGCTCCTCTAGCTGACTCTCTACGTACTGTCGTGCCTTCGACACAGGCCACCACCCATCGGAGGTAGTGTCACTCGATACCGAATAAAAGGTATACGATGTTTCATTTGATTTTTTCTTGGTAACCATCTTCTTCGGGCGTTTTAGCGACTCCCTGAAGTTCTTCGCGGTGCCCGAGAAGGCATGCCAGGGGTGGTTCGCGGCCCCCGTGAAAACGAGTCCGGGGCCCGTGATAGGTTTCGCGGGCCTGAATACAAACAGGGTATGCGTCCACTGGGGTAACGAGCGCGCTCCCGAGAGCGCGCGACCGAAACGAGGTAAGACAATGAGACGGAGAAAATTCCTGATCGGTGCGGGATCGTTCGCCGCCGCTACGGCTGGCGCAATTGGTACAGGTGCGTTTACGAGTGTTCAGGCGGATCGTAGTGTGACGGTCGAAACTGCCGGAGACGGTGCTGCCCTTCTTGAACTCACGAAAGCGAGGGATTCCAACGGAAATGTCACGCCGAATGCCCAGGAATACGTGAGTTTCGATGGCGACAACCTGGTGCAGATCGACGTCCCGAACGCCAACAAGGACGCGTACACAGTCATCAGGAAGCTCATCGACATGCGAAACGCGGGGACCCAGCAGGTTGTCATCACGCACGAACAGGACTTCCCGCCACAAAAAGTGTTCTTCTTCCACGACCACACGACTGATTACTGGACCAATAACGTTAGCCAGGCTGGCGATGTTGTCGGTGGTTGGCCCAGTTCGACTAGTGATCCTGGTATTACGAATCTGGCATACACTGATTGGGGCAATTACGCGATCATTAGCTCAGGGTCGACGCTGAAATTCTTCGGAATGGGAATCGGACTTGGCAGCGACGACGGCGAAATCGGTGACGAAACCATCACAATCAACGCCAAGACGCCACAGGAGTACTCCGTGCAGGACGGCGCACCGAGCCCGTAATCGCACCGGCAGCTAGATCCCCTAATCCGACGACCCTGTCGGACTCATTCGGAGAGACGTTTGCACATGGGTGAATCCAGATGAAACGACGGAAACTGCTGGCCGGGCTGGGCGGGCTTGCTGGTGCGAGTGGCATCGTCGGCTCCGGCGCGTTCACGAGCGTGGGCGCTGACCGAGGTGTCGGTGTGCGAACCACGGGCGACGCCGGCGCACTCCTCCGGCTTGCGCCCTGTGATGGAAGTCCGAACGGCGATTACGTCACCGGTGCCGCCAGCGGCACAATGGCCCTTGATACATCGTCGTCGAACGGAAAAGTCGGTGGGGCTGGTGTCAACCTCAGGGCGCTCAGCGTCTTCCACAATATCTTCGAGATCTGCAACGAGGGTACCCAACCTGTCTGCGTCGACTTCGAGGTTGACGTGCCGGAGATACCCGGTCCCGTGCCCGACAGGTGCGACTTCGAGACGGGCGACCCGGCCGTCGTCTTCTACCGTGCAGACGACAGAGACACCCCAGTCACGGTTGACCAACTCGACACCGACCGGCCCGGAGCGATCGCACTCGGCGTCGGTGAGTGTCAGTGCGTCGGCTTCGAGGTGCGCGCGTTCGGATCAGCTCCGGAGAGGACCTCTTCGAGAACGCCGACCTGACGATCCGGGTCGACACCGACGGGGACTGTGAATCGGGCGTCTCGGACCCGGTGTCGCAGATCTTCGGACCGACCGACGGCCTGTTCAGCTACTGGCCCCTCGACAGCATCGAGGACGGCACCGCCGTGGACATCATCGGCGGGAAAGACGGGAGCCCCGAGAACGATATCTCCGCAGGCAACGGGCAAGTGGACGACGCGGCGTCGTTCGACGGGGTCGAGGACTACGTGAACGTCCCCGACGATCCAAGTCTGGATCTCACAGAGGCGCTCACGCTCGCTCTCTCCCTCTGTCTGATTTAAAAGAAATCCGCGGTCCCTCGATCCGAGGTGTTCCCGACCGGATTCGTCGTCACGACCGATCGTGGCCCGTTGTGATCGCACCCGGGACCGCCGCCCGAAACGACCAAGTGTCAACGACGTCAACAGCCGGGTATGAGCACTAGGCAGATCCGCGTGAGCGAGGACCTCTATGCCCGTCTGCAGTCGTGCAACCGGGAAGACGAGTCGCTGGGTGAAACGCTGGAACGGTTGTTGAACGATTACACGCTCACTGACTTCGCTGACGATACTGCGGAACTTGATCTCGACTTCAGCGTCCGGGAGGCGACAGACGGCGCGGTCGGCGCGACGCCACCAGCGACGGAACTCGAATGATCCTCGACACGGAGTTTCTCGGCTCGCTTGCCGATCAGGACACCGCTGCGAGGGAGAAAGCACGAGACCTCGACAGCCAAACAGTCC
>JAHENO010000206.1 GCA_018609945.1 Haloarculaceae archaeon
CACCGGGCGGTCGCTGGCAGTGGCGCTCGCTGTCGTCGCCGCCAGTGCGTTGCTGGTCGGTGGGGTTCTCCCGCTTGGCTCGCTGGGCAATCTGCTCGGGGTGACACTCGGCGCCTTCCTCTACGGAGTGGCCTCGAGCACCCGCCACTACACGGAAACGACGCTCGCTGGCACGGCCGTCGGCGGCATGCTGGCGCTTCTGGGAAACCTCGCGCTCTCGCTGACGGGTGTGGGCGTGCCGCTCGTTGCTGTCGGCGCGGTCGGCGGCGGGCTGGCCGGACTCGTCGGGCACTACTTCGGGCGCGATTTGCGGGACGGCCTGACGCGGGAGATTTGACTCCCCGCGGTCCGGTCACTCGCCGGACTGGCCGCCCGAGGGTTGCCAGCCACTCTGTGCGGTCCGGGCGTCGACTTTGTTGGGCGCGACCCGGCCCGCAAGCACGACACACCGGAGTTTTCGCGGGATGTAGACCCGGCGTCGCCCCGTCGGCAGCCAGCAGTCGTGCGGTCGCTTTCCCGATACCGCTCGTTGCACCCGTAACGACTGCCGTCTCGGCGTCGACAACCATAGCCGGTGTATGCGACAGAACGATGATACGCGTTCGGCCCTCCCCGTTTCCGAGCGTGCGTTCCGGGAGACAGCTACGACGGCACCATCACTTCGGAGATGTCGTGGATACCGGCCCGGCGGACGACCGCACGGACGGGGCTCTGTGCGCCGGCGAGGTTGTCAGAGTCGCCATCGAGGACGAGCAACCGCGCGTCCCGCCCCTCGGCGAGGAGGCCACAGTTCAGGCCCGCGATCTCGGCGCCGTTGACCGTCGCCATTGCGAGCACCTCCCGTGCGGAGACATCGGCCAGTTTCGCCGCGAACTCCATCTCGCGGAACATCGACGGGGAGTTGAGCATCACGTTGTCCGTCCCGAGGGCGACTGTCGTGTGGTCGAGCAACTCACGGACCGGCGGGAGGCCAGCACCGGTGGTGAGATTCGACCGCGGGCAGACCACCACCGGCGTGTCGCTGTCGGCGACGCGTGCGAGATGCAACTCCTCGGCGTGGACCATGTGTACGAGGAAGTCAGGGTCGAGATCCAGCGCCAGGTTGATGTCGCCGGGACCGGCCTCGCCGGCGTGGATGCCAAAGAGCTTTCCGGCCTCGGCGGTCGCCCGGCGCTCGCGGCCGAACTCGTCGTCGGCGGCGCCGCTGGCCCCGAACCCGTCGGCCCGCTCCATCGCCGCAACCGATTCCCGGCCGAGGACGACTGTCTCGATGTCGATGCCCTCGCTTGCTGCCTCGAACGCCTCGATGCCCTCGACGCCCCCCTCGCGGAACTCGATACAGGCCGCGGTGCCGCCAGCCTGCATGAACCGCAACGACCGCTCCATGGCCGCGACGAGTTCCTCGCGGTCGGCACCGGCGAGCAACCGATGTTTGAGTCCGTCGGGCGGTGCGACCAGTTCCGCCAGCGACTGTCCCTCGCCGGCCTCCTTTGCGATGGAGTCGCCGACGTGGGTGTGGGCGTTGACGAACGCCGGTAGGACGATGTCGTCGGTCCGGGCCGGTGACTCCTCGATGGCCGCGATGGTACCGTCCTCGACGACGACGCGTCCCTCGATTGGCTCGAAGGACCGCCCGCGGAGGATCGTCCCCTCGACGATCATCACTCGAAATCCTCCAGCGTCGCGTTGACGCCGGGCCGGACGTCGCGCACCAGGGCCCCCTCGAGGTCGAGCCCGAGCGCGCGGATGGCGGCGTCGCCGACCCGTTCGCTCGTCTTCGCGGGCGCGTAGACGCCCAGCCGCCACTGGTCGCGCTGGGTCGTCCGGAGTGCCTGGACGAGCGTCGACTGCTCGCCCAGCCGGCGTACCTCGCCGTTGACCAGCACGCGCGAGGTCGACTCGGTCATCTCCGGGGGCTCGGGCACGTCGAGGACGACCGTCTCGGGATCGACGCCCGCCTCGCTCGCGACCGACCGCTCCATCTCGCGGACGGTCTCGTGGTCCGCCTCGCGGATCTCCCCGGGGACGGCGTCCATCTCCGCCCACACCGCCCGCTTGAACAGGTCACGCTCGTCGAGCCGGCGGGCGTAGGGCGCGGTCCGGTCGCACTCCCTGAGCGCGACGCGCAGTTCGTAGTCGTCCATCCGCCGGAGTTCACTCGCGGCGGCCTCCCCGGCCTCGATGAGGCGCTCGGCCCCGCGGCGGAGCATCGCCTTCGCGATGCGGGCGACGTGGTGCTGGTAGACCGTCGGGTTCATCAGCGCCCGCGCCACGAGGAGACTCTCGGCGGTCTGGACGTTCCCCTCGTCGAGGACGAGTTCACCGTCGACGAAGCGCAGTTCCCGGACCAGCCGGCTGTGGTCGATGGTGCCGTAGGGAACGCCGGTGTGGTGGGCGTCGCGGACGAGATAGTCCATCCGGTCGACGTCGAGTTCGCCGGAGACGAGCTGCCCGAGTTCCCCCCTCCCGGCGACCAGGTCCGCGACGCGGTCGGGATTGAGGCCGTGGTCGCTGAGGACGCTCGCGACCGCGCCCGTCCCGATGAGGTCCGCGACGTCGTCGTGGTACTTGCCGGTCCGGCGATACAGGAGTTCCTCGACGTTGTGGCTGTAGGGCGCGTGCCCGATGTCGTGCAACAGGGCCGCTGCCCGGACGCGCTCGGCCTGCTGGCCCTCGATGCCGAGCCCCGCGAGCGCGCGGTCGGCCAGGTGGTAGACCCCGAGGCTGTGCTCGAATCGCGTGTGGTTCGCGGAGGGGTAGACCAGTACGACCGTCCCCAGCTGGGTGATCCGGCGGAGTCGCTGGACCGGCGGCGTGTCCAGCAGTTCGCGCGCCACCCCCGTCACCTCGATGTAGTCGTGCACGCTGTCCTTGATGGTCGTCATCGGTCGCTCGTCCGGGTTTGGGCACCCCGCAGTAAAAGCCGTCCGGCGCCGGGCGGCGGACTCTGTGGGCGGAATTCACCGAGCACGTCGAGCAGTTCCTGACGGCTGGCGTCACCGCGTTGCGCGCAGGGGCGAACGGACGGTTTAACACCGACACAGCCATAGGCCGGGGCATGACGACGTTCCTCTCGGGGGGGACGGGCACGCCGAAGCTGCTCGCCGGCGCGGACGGCGTCTTCCCGCCCGGGGAGACGACGGTCGTCGCCAACACCGGCGACGACGTTGAACTCGGGGGGTTGCTCGTCTGCCCGGACCTGGATACGGTCCTCTACCTGGAGGGGGACGTGCTGGACCGCGAGACGTGGTGGGGAATCGGCGACGACACGGCGCAGACACACGAGGAACTCCACCGCCTCGCCGGGGCCGCGGACCTGGCCGGCGGCCCGCGGTATCTCGGCGCCGAGGCACAGACGGCCGGCCGACCCATCGCGCGGTGGCGGCGCTTCTCCGGCGTCGCCGAGTTCATGCACATCGGCGACCGCGACCGTGCGGTCCACGTCACCCGGACCGGATTGCTCGACGAGGGTTACACCCTGACCGGAGCGACCCGCGTCCTGGCGACGGCGTTCGGCCTCGACCGGGACGTGCTCCCGATGAGCGACGACCCCGTGGCGACGCTCGTGCACACGCCCGCTGGCCCGGTGCACTTCCAGGAGTTCTGGGTCGCCCGGGACGGCGAGCCGACCGTCGAGGACGTCGAGTTCCGCGGCGGCGAAGACGCGACGGCGACCGACGCCGTGTTGCGGGCGCTCCGGGAGCCGGTGGTGATCGGCCCCTCGAACCCGGTGACGAGTCTCGGCCCGATGCTCGCCGTCGATGGCATTCGGCGGGCCCTCGCGGAGACGCCGGTCGTCGCCGTCTCCCCGTTCGTCGAGGACCGGGTCTTCTCCGGCCCGGCCGCGAAGCTGATGGCCGCCGTCGGCTACGAACCGTCGACGGCGGGCGTGGCCGAGGCCTATCCCTTCACCGACGCGTTCGTGCTCGATTCGGCCGACGACACGGCGCTGGACCGCCCGGTCGTCCGGACCGACACCGGGATGGAGACGGCCGAGGACTCGGCGCGGGTGGCGCGCGCCGTCGCGGAGGCCCTGGAGGTGGTGTCGTGATGTTCGAGCCGCGCCTGGCACTCGCAAGCCTGAGCGGCCACTCCGACGCCCGCTGGGCACGGACCGGCGCCGACGCCGCCGGCGCGGCCTTCCTCGGCGGCATCGCCATCGACGGGCCCACGCGAGACGCGGCCCGTCAACTGGTCGAGCGCGACCGCGAGGAGTTCCTGCCGCCCGATCCCGTCGCCTTCGTCGCGGCCCAGTTCGAGGCGCTCGACGACGTGCCGTTACGACCCGCGATAAACGTCCGCACGACGTCCCGGGAACCGCTCCGCGAGATCGCGCGCGTCTGCCGGGACCACGGCGCCATCCTGGAGGTGAACGCCCACTGCCGCCAGGACGAGATGTGCGCGGTCGGGTGTGGCGAGCGGCTCCTCCGAAATCCCGACCGGCTCCGGGAGTACGTCGCCACGGCGGCGGCGACCGGCGCGGCCGTGAGCGTCAAGGTCCGGACGGAAGTCGACGGGGTCGACCTTCCCGGGCTCGCGGCGACGCTCGACGAGGCGGGTGCGGACGCCATCCACGTCGACGCGATGGACTCGGAGCCGGTCGTCGCCGACGTCGTCGAGGAGACGGACGCGTTCGTGATCGCCAACAACGGCGTCCGCGACAGAGCGACGGTCCACGAGTATCTCAAGTACGGCGCGGACGCAGTCAGCGTCGGCCGCCCGAGCGACGACCCGGCAGTCCTCGCCCGGGTCCGCGAGGCGACCGACGCGTGGTTCGCGTCTCCCAGGGAGGCCACACGGTGAGGTCGACCGCCGAGAACGCCCAGCTGGCGCTCCTGCTGGAGGTGTCGAGCACGCCGAAACCGGGCAACGTCGACCGGGCCCGGGAGTATCCCGACCTGCGGTTCGAGCACTTCGTGGCCGGCGCGGTGGGTGCCCGCGAGGGGCTGGCCCGCGCCGCGGACGGCGGGCCGGTGGGCGAGTCCTTCCGGGCGGCCATCGCCGGGATGAGCGCGCAGTCGGGCGGGAACACGCAGTTCGGCGCCATCCTGCTCGTGACGCCGCTCGTTCGCGCGGCCGCGGCGGGTGACCTCTCGCCTGCGGGCGTCGAGCACGTCCTCGCGGAGACCACGGTCGCGGACGCTGCGGAGTTCTACCGGGCCTTCGAGCACGTCGACGTCGCCGTCGAGGACCCGCCCGAGGGGATGGAGGACCTCGACGTCCGGCGGGGTTCCGACGCGGTCCCGGCGGTCCGCGAGCGCGGGCTGACCTTCGCCGGATTGATGGACCGCTCGGCCCCGACCGACGGCGTCGCGGCGGAACTCGCGTCCGGGTGTCCGCGGACCTTCGAGGTGGCAGACCACATCGAGGCGGAGTCGGGACCGGTCACCGACCGCGCGGCCGCGGCGTACCTCGACGCGCTCGCGACCGACGTGGACACGTTCGTCCGCGCCCAGCACGGCCCCGAGACGGCCGAGGAGGTGCGCCGGCGGGCCGGGGCCGCACTCGCGGGCGAGGAAGACCCCGCGGCGCTGGCCTCGGAGTTCGTCGAGCGCGGGATCAATCCCGGAACGACCGCGGACATCGTCGCTGGCGGACTGTTCGTGGCCCTCGAACGCGGGCTGGAGGTGTGACCGTGACGGAGTGGCCGGTCGAACTGCGCGGGGTCACGGAATCGGTCGTCACCACGGAGGGCCCGAACGGCCAGTGGAACGTCGCGGCCCTCGGATTGCACGCCCAGAGCGACGATGAGGGGGACGGCGAGAGTGATAGTGGGAGGGACACCGGGCAACCGACCGGTGACACGGACGGAGCAGAGCAGGCCCGCGTCCGCGCGCGAACGTGGGGGCGGACCCGGACCTGGCGGAACTTCCGCGAGCGCGGCGAGGGGTACGTCCAGTTCACCCGCGACCCGGTCGACTTCGTCGAGGCCGCACTCGCCGTCCGCGAGGCGGACGACCCCATCCTCGACAGCGCTGACGCCTGGGTCCGCGTCGATGTGACGCAGACCGACGACGGCGAGTCCGGGGGCACGCAGTGGGTGGACTGGCGGCTGGACCCCCGCGAGGCGGCCGTCGAGCGGCGGGCCGTCCCGACCACGAACCGCGGCCACGCCGCGGTGGTCGAGGCGACGGTCGCCGCCTCGCGACTCGACGTCGAGAGTTACGACACCGACCGTCTCCGGGAGCGGCTCGACTACTTCGAGGACGTCGCGGTGCGGTGTGGCGGCCCCCGGGAACGGGCGGCCATCGAGCGGGTGGCGGACCTCGTCGAGTGGTGACACCGCCGGCATCTTGAAGTGGCCCGTATCTGTATGTCGGCCACCATGTATCCGAGGCCGGTGAACACGACCGATTCCACCGGGGTCGAGGCGTCCGTCCGGGGGCGACGCGTATGAACCTCCGTCGATGGACGCCACTCACGTTCCTGTTCCCGACCCGCTACGTCGACTGGGACGAGCGCTGGAAGGGGTTCGACCTCCGGGAATGGTCGGAGGCGACATACGAGTGGACACAGGACCCCTGGAACAGCGTCAGGGATTTCGCACAGCGCCCAGCCGAGACCGTCGACAGCGGGCGTGGCGACTGCGAGGACTACGCGCTCGTGGCGGCCTCGTGGGCGGTCGTCAACGGCCACGAGGGTGTCGGACTCGCCTTCTGCTGGGAGTCGCCCTATCCCTGGCCGAGACACGTGATTGCCTTCGACGACGAGCGGGTGTACTCGTCGGGGTACATCTCGGAGACGAGCGTCGCGGAGTGGGTCGACGATTCGAAGTACGCCTTCGCGGTCCGGCGGCGGATCACCTGACTGTGACGGCCGCGACCCGCCGACCGTCTTCGATGACACCGTTTCGAATCCTTTTAGGGTGGTAGCCGGCAAAGTGGGGATACATGGCCATCAAACCCGCCTACGTCAAGAAGACAGCCACGATGCTGATGGAGCGGTACCCGGACGCGTTCTCGACAGACTTCGAGCACAACAAGGAACTGGTCGGGGAGCTGACAAACATCGAGTCCAAGGGCGTCCGCAACCGCATCGCCGGCTACGTCACCCGCAAGCAGGCCAGTCCGACCGAGGCCTAGCACTCTTCTCGCGAACAGGTGTCGATTCCCAGGAGCGCGTTCATCACGCAGAACCCGGTCGCGGCGTTGAACAGCAGGCCGACGCCGGTCAGCGCTGCCACTGCACCCACAGTCGCCCAGTCAGTCGCGAGGGCGGCGACGCCGAAGGCGACCAGCACTGCCCCGCCGACCCAGCGGAGTGTCCGGTCGAGGCCCCCGACGTTGCGCGCATTCTCCGGGACGAGTCCGTCGGTCGCTGCCATGGCCACTCCTTGTGCCTGTAGCAGTACGTACCTTTCGCCGAACTATTTTGGCCGATTGTGGTCCGTACCCGGCGGGGCGTGCGTGGATTTATTCCCGTCGGGCGCCTGGATACGCGTATGGCAGTCTCGTTCGATTTCAGCGGCGACGTGGCGCTGGTGACGGGCGTCGGCGGCGCGCTCGGCAGCGCGGTCGCAGAGGCGTTCCTCGATGCGGGTGCGACCGTCTGCGGCGTCGACCTCGTGGCGCCGGACAGCGAGGACTTCCTCCTCGCGAACCCCGACCGGATCGACTTCTACCAGGCCGACTTCACCGACGAGGAGCGGGTGGCGGACGTGATGGACTCGGTCGTCGACGCCCACGGCGGCCTCGACTACCTCGCGAACATCGCCGGCACGTGGCGCGGCGGCGACCCCGTCCACGAGACCGACGCCGACACCTTCGAGTTCCTGATGGCGGTGAACCTCAAGACGATGTTTCTCGCCACGAAGCACGCCCTCCCCCACCTGCGGGACAGCGAGGGCGCGGTCGTCAGTGTCTCCTCGCGGTCCTCGCTGGAAGGTGGCTCGGGCGACGCCATCTACCGCGCGACCAAGGCGGGCGTGCGCATCCTCACCGAATCGGTCGCCGAGGAGAACCTCGGGACGGTGCGGGCAAACGCCGTCATGCCGAGCGTCATCGACACGCCGATGAACCGCGAGATGATGCCCGACGCCGACCACGACGTCTGGGTCGACCCCGCCGACATCGCCAGCGTGATGGCCTTCCTCTGCAGTGACGCCGCCGTGCCCACCAGTGGCGCAGCGGTTCCAGTCTACGGCGAGGCCTGACAGCCACAGTCCCACGGACGACCACAACCCCGCTGGAGGCCACAGGCCCGCTGGCGGTCGGTTCCCTTACAGAATCCTTTTTACGCCGGTACTGCTTGCACACGCCATGACCGCCGGGAGACAGCCATGACGATGGAGGAGCGCATCGAGGAGTTGCGCCGACTCCGCGAGGAAGCCCGGAAGGGCGGCGGCGAGGAGCGCATCGAGAAACAGCACGGGAAGGGCAAGCTGACTGCCCGCGAGCGTATCGACTACTTCCTCGACGACGGGACCTTCACCGAGTTCGACCAGTTCCGGACCCACGACTGCCACAACTTCGACATGGAGGAAAAGCAGGTGCTGGGCGACGGCGTCGTCACGGGCTACGGCGAGGTCAACGGCCGCACCGTGTTCGTCTTCGCCCACGATTTCACCGTCTTCGGCGGCTCGCTGGGCGAGGTCTTCGCAGAGAAGGTGACGAAGGTCATGGACAAGGCCATGGAGACCGGCGCGCCGGTCATCGGGCTCAACGACTCGGCCGGCGCCCGCATCCAGGAAGGTATCGACTCGCTCGCGGGCTATGCGCACATCTTCCACCGCAACCAGAAAGCCAGTGGCGTCATTCCACAGATTTCGGTCATCATGGGCCCCTGTGCGGGCGGCGCGGTCTACTCGCCCGCGATCACTGACTTCATCATGATGGTCCAGGACACCAGCCACATGTTCATCACCGGCCCGGACGTCATCGAGACGGTCACGGGCGAGGAGGTGGGCTTCGACGAACTCGGCGGCGCCTCGACGCACGCCTCGGAATCGGGCGTCGCCCACTTCACGGCTGCCGACGAGAAGGCCGCAATGGACGAGGTCCGGTACCTGTTGTCCTATCTCCCCCAGAACAACAAGGCCGACCCCCCGCGGCTCGGCGGCGCTGCCCCCGAGGCCGGGGGAGCAGCGTTGAACGACGTCGTCCCGGAGACGCCGGAGAAGCCCTACGACGTGACTCGCGTCATCGAGGGAATCGTCGACGAGGGATCTTTCTTCGAGGTCGCGGCCGCCTACGCCCGGAACCTCGTGATCGGGTTCGCCCGCATGGACGGCCACGCAGTCGGGATCGTCGGCAACCAGCCCCGGGTCAACGCCGGAACCCTCGATATCGACGCGTCGATGAAGGGAGCCCGCTTCGTCCGATTCTGTGACGCGTTCAATCTCCCGATCGTGACGTTCGTCGACGTCCCTGGATTCATGCCCGGGAAAGACCAGGAGAAAGGCGGCATCATCAAACACGGCGCGAAACTGCTGTATGCCTACAGCGAAGCGACTGTTCCCCTCGCGACGGTCATCACCCGCAAGGCCTACGGCGGTGCCTACGACGTCATGGCATCCAAACACGTCGGGGCCGACGTAAACTACGCCTGGCCGACGGCCGAGGTAGCCGTGATGGGGCCGGAGGGGGCGGTCAACGTCCTCTACGATGACGAACTGGAAGACGCAGAGGATATCGAGGCCCGCCGCGAGCAGCTCGTCTCGGAGTACCGCGACGCCTTCGCGAATCCATACGTCGCCGCCGAGCGCGGCTTCGTCGACGACGTCCTCGAACCCGGCGAAACGCGAGAACGCCTCCTGGACGACCTCGAGTTCCTCCGGGGCAAGCGGCCGGACAGGCCGGATCGCAAACACGGCAACATCCCACTGTAACCACCAGAAAACGGAGGGTAGCGGTCGATCGCGTTTCCCGGTTCTTCCTACGCAATCACGGATTCTTCCCACGAACGTACGATTGGAGGTGACGCCCCCTGCGGTGCAGAAAAGCGAGCCGAGGGGCGCCCCGTCGAGCGATCCGGGCCGCATAGTTTTATGGTGGGACTCCCGGTAGACCGTCGTATGTTCGAGAAGGTTCTCGTCGCCAACCGGGGGGAAATCGCGGTCCGCGTGATGCGGGCCTGCGAGGAACTCGGGGTTGGGACCGTCGCCGTGTACTCGGAGGCGGACAAACACGGCGGCCACGTCAGGTACGCCGACGAGGCCTACAACGTGGGGCCCGCTCGCGCTGCCGACTCCTATCTGGATCAGGACGCAATCATCGAGGCTGCACAGCAGGCCGACGCGGACGCGATCCATCCCGGCTACGGCTTCCTCGCGGAGAACGCCGACTTCGCGGCGAAAGTCGAGAACGCAGAGGGGATCACCTGGATCGGACCCGAGAGCGGGCCGATGGAACGCCTCGGGGAGAAGACCAAGGCACGCCAG
>JAHENO010000207.1 GCA_018609945.1 Haloarculaceae archaeon
CGTTCGAAAGAAGAGCGACTCCGAGCCTATCTGAAGCAGAAGGCCGCCGACGGCGAGATGTACTTCAAGAGCAAGTTCATCGCCGACGAGGTGGACCTCTCCCCGAAAGAGATCGGCGCGCTGATGGTCAAGCTGCGCGAGTCCGCGGCCGACCTCGAGATCGAGAAGTGGTCGTACACGAGTGCGACCACGTGGCGCGTCGAACCCGCGTAGCGGTCTGGTCCCCGCGTCGGGTTTCTGACGGACCATTTATCCACTCGCGCCGACTACCGGTGAGTGATGGGCGGTAGCGACGACGGGAGGTCGCGGCCCCGGGCCGGCGACCTCGCGCCGGTGTTCGACACCTACGAGGTCAGGCGCGACGGCGACCGGCTGGTATACGTCGGCCAGCCCCGCGCCGACCGCGAGACCGTCGAGCGACAGCTCCGGCCGCTGTTCCGCCAGCAGGGGTACGACCTGCGCCTCCAGCAGGGCTACGACGGTGCCGAGGGGCTCCCGCTGACGGTCGGCGAGTCCGTCCTCGTCGCCGAGCCACGGACGCCCGGCACGGACGGGTTCCCCTGGCGGAACGCCATCCTGTTCCTGTTGACCGTCGCCTCGACGCTGTTCGCGGGCTCGGTCTACTGGTACCAGATCCCGATCACGGAACAGCCACTCCGGGCGCTGGAGGCGTGGCCGTTCGTCGTCGCCATCATGGGCGTGCTCGGGGTCCACGAACTCGGCCACTACGCGATGAGCCGCTACCACGGCGTCGACGCGTCGCTACCGTATTTCATTCCACTCCCCACGTACATCGGGTCGATGGGCGCCGTCATCCGGATGCGCGGTCGCATCCCCGACCGGACGGCGCTGTTCGACATCGGCGTCGCCGGCCCGCTGGCGGGGCTGGTCGCGACGGTCGTCGTCACGGTCGTCGGTCTGCAACTGGACCCGCTGCCCGCCCAGGAGGCCGCGGCCGCCGCCAGCGACGCCGCCCGCGTCGAGTTCAACGATCCGCCGCTTCTCGTATTGCTCGCGGAACTGACCGGCACTGCGGAGAAACTCGAACGGGGACTGGTCCACCCGGTCGTCTTCGGGGGGTGGGTCGGCATGCTCGTCACGCTGTTGAACCTCCTGCCGGTCGGGCAACTCGACGGCGGGCACATCCTCCGGGCGATGATCGGCCAGCGCCAGGAGACGCTGGCTGCGGCGGTGCCCGGTGCGCTGTTCGCGCTCGCCGGCTACCTCTATTTCATCCGGGGCAGCGTCAACTCCGTGGGCATCTGGACGATGTGGGGGCTGTTCGCCGTCGGGCTGGCGTACGCCGGTCCAGCCTCGCCCGTCCGCGACCGTCCGCTCGACCGCCGGCGCATTGCCGTGGGCGTTCTCACTTTCGTGCTCGGCGCGCTGTGTTTCACTCCCGTCCCCGTCGAGGTCATTACGCCGTGACGGTGTGGCGTGGCCGACCCTCCCCGCCACGGCCGTGCCGATTCTCGGGCGTGCCTTTTTGTCGACGACCGCCGAACTGAACCGCATGGTGGACACGGAGAAGATCCGCTCGCTCGTCCCACACTACGTCGTGATGCTGGTGACCGTGTTCCTGGTGGTGAGCGTCCTGCGGGCGCTGATTGGGGTCCGGCTGGTGGTCGAGTTCGCCGTCATCCTCGTGATCGTGTTCCTCTATCCGTTCGTCGTCCGTCGGCTGGGCTACGCGCCGGAAGTCTGGCAGTGACCGCCACATCCCGGGCGCATGTGGCGCTCTCACGGACGGGGGACGAAAAGCAACCCTTAAACTCGCCGGACCGGACCTCCAGATATGGCTGAAACTATCGAGGTACTCGTCCCTGGTGGACAGGCCGACCCCGGGCCGCCGCTGGGTCCGGAACTCGGGCCGACGCCCGTCGACGTCCAGGCGGTCGTCGGGGAGATCAACGACCAGACCGCCGCGTTCGACGGCACCGAGGTGCCGGTCACGATCACCTACGAGGAGGATGGCTCCTTCGACATCGAGGTCGGCGTCCCGCCGACGGCCGAACTGATCAAAGACGAGGCCGGCTTCGAGACCGGCAGCGGCGAACCCCAGAAGGAGTTCGTCGCCGACCTCTCCGTCGACCAGATCAAGCAGATCGCCGAACAGAAACACCCCGACCTGCTCTCCTACGACCTCAAAAACGCCGCCAAGGAGGTCGTCGGCACCTGCACGTCGCTCGGCGTCACCATCGAGGGCAACGACCCCCGCGAGTTCAAGCGCCGCATCGAGGACGGCGAGTACGACGAGATGTTCGCGGACGAAGCGACGGCGTAGCGGGCCACACCCACACCCATTTGTATCGCGGTCACGGACCCGTCGACCGTGAGAGCGGACTTCCACGCGCACACGACCTACTCCGACGGGAGTTTCCTGGACTGGATGGTCGGCGCAGCGGCAGACGCCGGCCTCTCGGGGATCGGACTGGCCGATCACTGCAACGTCTCGGACCGGCCGGCGATGCGTGCCCACAAGCTACGGTACGGGTACAACCTCGATCTGACCTACGAGCGCCGCCGGGAGGCCATCGAGACGGCCCGCGGGGAGACCGACGTCGAGATCTACGACGCCGTCGAGGTCGACTACCACCCCACCGACCAGGCGGATATCGCGGACTTTCTGGCCGAGGCGGGCTTCGACTACGCGATCGGGAGCGTCCACGAGGTCGACGGCGTCAACGTCCACTTCCCGGAACCGTTCCGCGACCGGTCGGGGGGCGAGCGCCGGGCGGCCGTCGACGGCTACTTCGAGGACCTGGCGGCGCTCGTGCGGTCGGAACTGTTCGAGATCGCGGCCCACCCCGACATCGTGGAGCGCAACGAGGCCCTCCGGGGCATCGCCGGCGAGGACCACTACCGCCGGCTCGCCGCCGCGTTCGCCGATTCGCGGACCGTCCCCGAGATCAACGCCGGCCGGGTGACCGCCGACTACGGCCGGTTCCACCCCTGCGAGGCGTTTCTCGACGTGCTCGCCGAGTACGACGTCCGGGTGACTGTCGGCACCGACGCTCACGCGCCCCAGGAGGTCCGCGACCGCGTGCCGCTGTTGCGCGAGCAGCTGGCCGACCGGGGGCTCGATCCCGTCTCGCCGTTCGACGTGTGAGCGGGGCACGCACTGTCTTCGACGCTTTTAAACCGTGTCTTCACCTCCGGCCAAACGAGACAGGCATCGCCTGTTTCACTGACCCGTAGGAGCCACAGGCGCACTACGGAGGTGAACGATGGCAGATCAGGATATTGAGCAAGCAGTCTCTCGCGCACTCGAGGAAGCACCGCCGCGGAATTTCCGCGAGACGGTCGACCTCGCGATAAACCTGCGCGATCTGGATTTGAACGACCCGTCCAACCGTGTCGACGAGAGTGTCGTCCTCCCCGAGGGAACTGGACAGGAGACCTCCATCGTGGTCTTCGCGGAAGGCGAGACCGCCGTCCGCGCCGAGGAGGTCGCCGAGGACGTCCTCGACAGCGACGACCTTGAGGAGCTGGGTGACGACGACGCCGCCGCAAAGGACCTCGCGGAGGACACCGACTTCTTCATCGCCGAGGAGGCGATGATGCAGGACATCGGCCGCTACCTGGGGACCGTCCTCGGTCCCCGGGGGAAGATGCCGGACCCGCTCGGGCCCGACGACGACGTCGTCGAGGTGGTCGAGCGGCTCAAAAACTCCGTGCAGTTGCGGAGCGGCGACCGGCGCACCTTCCACACCCGCGTGGGCGCCGAGGACATGTCCGCCGAGGAGATCGCCGACAACATCGACGTCATCCTCCGGCGGCTCCACGCCGACCTGGAGAAGGGACCGATGAACATCGACGACGTCTACGTGAAGACGACGATGGGCCCCGCGGTGGAGGTGGCCTGAGATGAGCACAGAGACCGAACGCCAGACCGAGACGATCCCCGAGTGGAAACGCGAGGAGGTCGACGAGATCGCGTCGTTCCTCGACGCGTACGACAGCGTCGGCGTCGTGGACATCACCGGCATCCCGAGCCGGCAACTGCAGGAGATGCGCCGGGACCTGCACGGCACCGCCGCGCTACGCGTCTCGCGCAACACCCTGCTGGTGCGGGCCCTCGAGGAGGTCGACGACGGGCTCGAGGAACTCACCGGGTACGTGAGCGGCCAGGTCGGGCTCATCGGCACCAACGACAACCCCTTCGGCCTCTTCCAGCAACTGGAAGCCTCGAAGACGTCGGCGCCGATCAACGCCGGCGAGGTCGCACCCAACGACATCGTCGTCCCCGAGGGCGATACGGGCGTCGACCCCGGTCCCTTCGTGGGCGAACTCCAGAACGTCGGCGCCAACGCCCGCATCGAGGGCGGCTCGATCCAGGTGATGGAGGACTCGACGGTGCTGGAGGCCGGCGAGGAAGTGTCCCGGGACCTGGCGAACGTCCTCTCGGAACTGGGTATCGAACCCAAGGAGGTCGGACTCGACCTGCGCGGCGTCTACGCCGACGGCGTGCTCTTCGAGCCCGCGGACCTCGAACTCGACGTCGATGCGTACCGCGCGGACGTCTCGGCGGCCGCCGGCCGGGCGCGCAACCTCGCTATCAACGCGAGCTACCCGACGGCGGCGACGCTCCCCGCGCTGCTCCGGAAGGCCGGTGGCGAGGCCAAGAGCCTCGGTCTGCAGGCTGGCATCGAGGACCCCGACGTCATGCCGGATCTGATCGGCAAGGCCGATGCGCAGGTCCGTGCGCTCGCCGCACAGATCGACGACGAGGAGGCCCTGCCCGAGGAGTTGCAGGACGTCGACGCGCCGGCACCCGAGCCGGAACCTGCCGAGGAGGCCGATGAGACGGACGAAACGGAATCGGACGACGACCAACCTGCCGAGGAGGCCGCCGACGAGGACGATGACGATGACGGCGACAACGAGGACGCCGCCGGCGACGCTCTCGGCGACATGTTCGGAGACTAACAATGGAGTACGTGTACGCAGCACTCATACTGAACGAATCGGGCGCAGAGATCAACGAGGAGAACCTGACGGACGTGCTGGAGGCCGCAGGCGTCGACGTGGAGGAGTCCCGCGTCAAGGCGCTGGTCGCGGCCCTCGAGGACGTCGACATCGACGAGGCCGTCGAGGAGGCGGCCGCCGTGCCGGCCGCGGCCGGTGGCGGTGCCGCCGCTCCAGCAGCCGAGGAGGCCGAGGAAGACGAAGCCGAGGAAGCCGACGAGGAAGAGGAGGCCGCCGACGAGGACGAGGACGACGACGAGGACGACGAGGAGGCCGCCGGCGAGGGCCTCGGCGAACTGTTCGGCTGACCGGGCCACACCGAGACGCGGCTTCTTTCGACGCGAACCGGCGAGCGGCAGGATCCGGCTGTCGTGGCGACTGATGGAACTGTGCCGACCCGGGCCGGAGGTTCAAGTACCAGCACGCCTCCACCCCGGTTCGGTGAGCGTGGGATCCGTCGAGGTGGTGGTCACGCCGGCGGCCACAGCGACGGGCCTGGCGTTCGTCGCCGGCGGTGTCGCACTGGGGACCGCGAGCGGTCTCACGCCGGGCCTGCACGCCAACAATTTCGCACTCCTGCTGGCCGCGTTCGCGCCGCTGTTGCCCGGCCCGCCACAGTACGTCGGCGCGGCGATGCTCGCTGCCGGCGTCGTCCACACCTTCCTCGACATCGTGCCGGCGCTGGCGCTCGGGGTGCCCGACC
>JAHENO010000208.1 GCA_018609945.1 Haloarculaceae archaeon
CGTCGTCCCGTTTTATCGCTTCGAGTTTCTGTTTGGTCTCGTCCGATATCCGGATCGACGTACTCATGTCTAATACACTGTATTCGGCATCCCTATATATTGTGGGCGCTCGCTCGGTTTCGGTCGACAGCGTCGCCCAGGATATTACCTTTGGTTATCAAACAAAAGAAGAAATATTAAAGCCCGTCATACCCTACGAGCGAGCAATGACACAGATAGTTGCGACGACACCGGGGCTGTATCCGTTACCGGAGTGGGCCAAAGACGAGCTCGCAGACCTGAAGGGCCACCAGAAGGAGGACCTCGTAAGCGGCGACGAGGACGAGGCGATCAGCGAGGCCTACGAGCGTGCCCGCGGGGACGTCATCGACCAGCAGCGGACGGCCGGTCTGGACCGGGTCGTCGAGGGGCAGTTGCGCTGGGACGACATGCTCGCCCACCCGCTGGTCGTCGCTGACAGCGTCGAGACGGGCGGCATCGTCAGGTACTACGACAACAACAACTTCTACCGCGATCCCATCGTCACCGGGCCGCTGGCGGCGACGGGCGACGTCGCGGCCGAACTCGACGCCGCGGCCGACCGCGCGGGAGAGACACCGCTGCAGGCCGTTCTCCCGGGGCCGTACTCGCTTGCGGACCTGGCGACCGACGAGCACTACGGCGACGAGGCGGCCCTGCTGGACGCCGTTACCGAGTTCCTCGCCGACGAAATCAAGCAGTTCCCCGCGGTCGAGACGCTGTTCCTGCTCGAGCCCTCGCTGGCGGTGAACCCGCCAGGTGACGGCCCCGACGAACACGCGAGCGAGGCCGTCGACGCCGTGGCCGGCGCCACCGACGCCGGGACGGAAGTCGTCGTCCACACCTACTGGGAGGCCTTAGAGGAGAAGGTGTACGCACACCTGATGGACGCGGCCGTCCAGGCCATCGGGTTCGACCTCGTTTCGGACCACGACCGGAACGTCTACCTCGCCGGCGAGTACGGCACCAAGGAGGACGTGGCACTCGGGCTGGTCGACGGGCAGAACACGCTGGTCGAGTCGCCCGAGACCATCCGGGAACGCGTCGAGTGGTTCACCGACCAGTCCGGCGAGGACTTCGGAACGGTGTATGCCACCGCGAACACGGAGCTGTTCTACCTGCCCGTCAACAAGTTCGAGGCGAAACTGGCAGCGCTCGCGGACGCAGCCGACCTCGAGGAGGTGCACGCATGACTGGCCCGCGCGAGCAGTTCCGGCCCGCCGACCACCCGCACGAGCACTTCATCCTGACGACCGTCGTCGGTTCCTACCCGAAGCCGAAGTGGCTCCACCGCGCCCGCGACCTCTACGAGGACGAGGAGGCGAACTTCGGCGACGAGCACTTCGAGGAGGCCAAAGACGACGCCGCGCGCCTGATAACTGGCGAGCACGAGCGCTCCGGACTGGACGTCGTCGTCGACGGGGAGATGCGCCGCAACGAGATGGTCGAGTACTTCGCCCACCGCATCGACGGCTACGAGTTCAACGGCCGCGTGAAAGTGTGGGGCCACAACTACTTCGACAAACCCTCCGTTGTGGACGAGGTAACCTACGGCGAGGAGTGGCTCGTCTCCGAGTACGAGTTCACCTCTGGGGTGGCCTCCCGGCCGGTGAAGGTCCCCATCACCGGTCCGTACACGCTGGCGAGCTGGTCGTTCAACGAGGCCTACGATAGCGAGGAAGCGCTCGCCTACGACCTCGCGGATCTGGTCAACGAGGAAATAGAGGCGCTGGTCGACGCCGGCGCCCGGTACATCCAGATCGACGAGCCCGCGCTGGCGACGACGCCCGACGACCACGCGATCGTCGGCGAGTGTCTCGACCGCATCGCCGACGACGTGCCAGAGGTGGTCCGCCTGGGATTGCACGTCTGCTATGGCGATTACTCCCGCATCTATCCCGAAATCCTCGATTTCCCGGTCCACGAGTTCGACCTCGAACTCGCCAACGGCGACTACGAGCAGATCGACGTCTTCACCGAGACCGAATTTACCAAGGACTTCGCGATGGGGGCCGTCGACGCCCACGTCGCCGAGGTCGAATCCGTCGAAGGGATCAAGGAGAACATCCTCCACGGGCTGGAGGTGGTGCCTCCCGAGCGCCTGACGATCAGCCCCGACTGCGGGCTGAAACTGCTGCCCCGCGAGGTCGCCTACGGCAAGATGGAGAACATGGTCCAGGCGGTCCGCGAGGTCGAGGCCGAACTCGACGCCGGCGAGATCGATGTCGCGCCCGCCGCCAGCGCGGACGATTAGGGTTCTGGTCGCCGGCGTCCGACCGCGGCTACCCCGACACTACACCGGCTCGAAGACGACGACGCGCTCGTCTTCGGTCTCGTTGCGGCCGACGCCCAGTGCGACCTCGTCTCCGATGTCGACCTCGTCGTGGTCGACGCCGCGGACCTGTCCGGTGACGTTCACGGGGCCGAACTCGGCGACCGCGACGACGTAGGGCGTATCGTCGGCAAACGAGGGTCCGGCGACGTTGGTGATGGTGTAGGTGAGTATCTCGCCCGTCTCGGGGAGGTCTTTCTCGACCAGTTCGCGTTCGCCGGTCTCGGGGTCGACCTCCCGTGGCGGGAGCCAGCCGTTGCCGCTCGGACTTTCGAGGTAGTAGGGCTCGCCGGCCTCGACAGCGTCGAGGAAGTCGTCGTAGCCGGCGTCGCGCGCGTCGCTCATGCTATCACCTCCAGAGCTTCGCTCTGGCGTCGTTTCATTCGCTCGCTACGCTCACTCATGAAACCACCTCCAGGACGTTCACCACGCAACTGGCGACCGTCCCGCCGGCGTTGTGGGTGATGCCGACCTCGGCGTCGGCGACGGCGTCGCTGTTGACGTGGTCGCCCCGCAGGAGTTTCGTCATCTCCGATATCTGGGCGCCGCCGGTCGCGCCGACGGGGTGGCCCTTCGCCTTCAGGCCGCCCGAGAGGTTCACGGGCAGGTCGCCGTCGATGGTCGTCTCGCCGTTCCGTGCCGCGGAGATGGCCTCGCCCTGCTCGTAGAAGCCGAGCGCCTCAAGCGCGAGCACTTCTGCGATGGTAAAGCAGTCGTGGACCTCCGCGACGTCGACGTCCTCGGGCTCGATACCGGCTTCCGAGAATGCCGCCTCGCCGGCCCGCTCGGCTGCAGGGGTGCTGGTCATCGAGACCCGATCCGCCAGCGCGAGGCGGTCGCTGCTCTGGCCGGTGCCCGTGATGGCGACCTCGGGGTCGAGGCCGTGTTCCTCGGCGAACTCCTCGCTGACGAGGAGCGCGGCGCTGGCACCGTCGCTCATCGGCGAGCAGTCATAGAGGCCAAACGGCGAGCAGACGGTCGGCGCCTCCAGCACGTCGTCGACGTCGATGGCGCGCTGGAACTGCGCGAGGTCGTTCTCGACGGCGTTCTGGTGGTTCTTGACCGCGATGGCGGCCAGGTCCTCCCGGCCGCCGCCGTGCTCGTGGAAGTACCGCTGGGCCATCAGCGAGTAGGCGCCCGGGAAGGTGATTCCCTGCTTGATCTCCCAGAGGGCGTCCGCAGCGGCCGCGAGCGCGGCCGTGCCCTCGGCGGTCGAGATGTTGGTCATCCGCTCGGCGCCGCCGACGAGCGCGACGTCGACCTCGCCGCTGCGGACGCGGTTGACCCCGAAGCGCACCGCCGCGCCGCTCGAGGCACAGGCGCTCTCGATGCGGGTCGAGGGCGCCGTCACCCCGGCCATGTCGGCCGCCAGCGGGCCGGAGTGGCCCTGCTGTTCGGCGAACTCGCCCATGAAGTTGCCGTAGAAGACCTCGTCGACGTCGTTGGGCCCGATTCCGGCGTCCTCGAAGGCCTCCAGGGCGGCCTCGGCGAACAGTTGCCGGGCGGTGAGTTCCCCGTGTTTCCCGAAGGGCGTCATCCCGACGCCCGCGATTGGAACCGACATGTTACCACTCCATGCCCCCGTTGACGCCGAGCACCTGGCCGGTCATGTAGCTGGACTCCTCGCTGGCGAGGAATCGGACGATGCCGACGATGTCCTCGACCTGGGCGAACCGGTTCAGCGGGATGCGCTCGAGGATGTTCTCCCTGACGCGATCCGGCACGTCCGCGAGCATGTCCGTCATCACGAACCCGGGCGCGACGCAGTTGGCCGTCGATCCCTCCCTGGCGATTTCGAGGGCGATGGTCCGCGTGAAGCCGAAGAGGCCGGATTTGGTCGTCGCGTAGTTGGCCTGTCCATAGTTGCCCTGCTGGCCGACCACGCTCGAGATGTTGATGAGTCGCCCCTCGTGGGCAGCCCGGATGTCGTCGAAGCAGACTTTCGTGCAGTTGTAGACGCCGCCGAGGTTGACGTCCATGACCCGGTCCCAGTCCTCGCGGGTCATGTTCTCGAATTTTTTGTCGATCGTGATCCCGGCGTTGTTGACGAGCACGTCCACGGACCCGAACGCCTCGGTCGCGGTCTCGTACATCTCCTCTACCTCGTCGAAGTTCGCGACGTCGGCCTGTGCGACGATGGCCTCGCCGGACCCCTCGTCGATGATGTCCCGGACCTCGTAGGCCTCGCTCTCCGAAGACCGGTAGTTGACGACGACGTTCGCCCCCTGGCCGCCGAGTTCCTCCGCGATGCCGCGTCCGATGCCCTTGGACGCGCCGGTTACCAGACACGTTCTACCGTCGAGTGACATGAGAGTTCACGCTCCATCTAAACAGTCTCGGACGAGACTATTTACTCTGGTGGTTGGTGCAGGTCTATAATAATAAAGACACGTTTGGCGACTCTCCAGAGCGGCTCTGCCGTCGATACACTCCGGGCGGACCAGCCGTTCCCGACCGGAGTGAGAGAGGGGTCTATTCGTAGAGCCAGGTCTCGTCGATCCGGTCCCAGTCGAGGAGTTCCTCCTCGTCGAAGAACAGGTCGATCTCGCGCTCGTTGGCCCCGGGGTCCTCGTGGTCCGACCCGTGAATGACGTTCCGGCCCAGATCGAGGCCGAAGTCACCGCGGATGGTTCCGGGGTCGGACTCGGCGGGGTCGGTCTCGCCCATCATCTTCCGGACCTGGCGGGTCGCGTCCTGCCCCTCCCAGACCATCGCCATCACCGGCCCGGCGGTGATGAAATCGACGAGGTCGTCGAAAAACGGCTTGTCTTCGTGTTCCGCGTAGTGGTCGTGAGCCAGTTCCTGGTCGATCCTCATGAACTTCGCGCCGACGAGCTTGAGACCCCGGTCCTCGAACCGGGAGATGATCTCGCCGATCAGTCCCCGCTGGACGCCGTCCGGCTTGACCATGACGAAGGTGCGCTCGGTCATGCCTGTGCCTCCGTCTCCTCCTCGTCTGCCGTGTCCGCATTCGATTCTGCCGTCTCTTCGTCGGCTCCTCCGTCACCGGTCGAGTCGTCTGCCTCTTCGTCACCCGCTTCTTCTTCGGCTTCCTCGTCGGCCGGTTCCGCGGCGGCTTCGGATTCGACTTCCGGCTCTTCGTCCGGTACGTCGTCAGTCTCGGGTTCCTCCTCGGTCTCGGGTTCCTCCTCGGCCTCGACTTCCGCCGGCCGTCCGGCCTCGGTCCATTCGAGGTTGCGCGCTTCCCGGCCGAGGTCGTGGTTGTTCTCGCACTTCGAGGAGCAGTAGTGGATGGTGGCGCCGTTCGTGCGGACGAACATCGTGCCCGTGCCGGGTTCGATGTCCCCGCCACAGTAGTCACACGTGCGCGTTCGTGGCATTATTGTCCTCCGATGGTGTCGGCCTCGCGTGCTGTCTCGCGGAGCTGGAGGACGTCACCCTCCCGGACCGGGCCGAGGACGTTCCGTGTGATGATGCGGCCCTTGTTCTCGCCTTCGCGGATGCGACACTTCACCTGCATGGCCTCGCCGTGCATCCCGGTTCGGCCCACGAGTTCGATGACCTCCGCGGGTGTGGAACCGCTGTCTTCGGATTCCTCTGCACTCATCTGGACCACCTCAGCGGAGTTCCTCGACCTTGTCGGCGATGTCCTGGACGTCCGTCTCGGCCTCGCCGGGGTCGACGATTGCCGCGGCGGCGCTCCCGACCTCGAGGCCGGCCGCGTGGCCGACGTCGTCCTGGGTGCCGACGAAGATGTACGGCACGTCCTTCTCGGCGGCCAGTTCCGGGAGGTGCATCACGACCTCCTCGGGCTGGACGTCCTCGGCGATCAGGACGAGTCGGGCGTTGCCCCGCTCGACGGCTTTCGTCGTCTCGTTCGTTCCTTTCTTTACTGTTCCCGTGTCCCTGGCGACCTCGAGGGCCTCGAGGGCGTCCTCTTCGAGGTCTGCCGGGACGTCGAAGTCAACGTACACTGGCATGGATGGTCACCTCCCGCGCGCGGGCTCGCACTCCCCCGCCCTCGCGGGAAGTCCCGCGGGCCAGACGGCCTGAGAGTCCTGTGGGGGCTGGGAGCGTCATCGACCCGGCGCAGGCTGTACTCGCAAGTGGCGTATCTGCCCGTAAAGCAGTTTCGAAGCGGTCACACCCGTGTCAGCCGTCCACACGCTCGCCGTCCCGTGCTCCGAGCCACTCGCAGACGTCGGGCCAGAGTTCCTCGTGTGCCCGCGAGGAGACCGAGATACCGACGTGTCCCGCCGGAAACTCGACGACGCGCTCGTCGGTGCTCCCCACTGCGTCGTTGAGCGGCGTGCTGGATTCGGGTGGGACGATGTGGTCGTACTCGCCGACGACCTGCTGGAGAGGCACGTCGATGGCCGACAGGTCGACGCGTTCCTCTCCCAGGCGGTATGTCCCCTCGACGAGTGCGTTGTTCCGGTAGAGGTCGCCGACGAACTCCCGGTAGGCCGCGCCGGCCACGTCGACGCCGTCCCAGACCCACCGTTCCATTCGCGCGAAGTTCTCGACGAATGCGTCGTTCTCCAGGTTCTCGTAGAGACGGACGTACTTTCCGAGGAAGTTCTCGACGGGGTCCATCATCGCGAACGTGACCGCGAGCAACTCCGCGGGGACGTTCCCGAGCGTCTCGACCACCGTGTCGGGATCGAGGTACGTGGCCCACAGCTCCAGGACACCTCCTGTCCCGTCGAAGACGACTGGCGTAGTCAGAAGGGTCAGGGTCCGCACCCGCTCGGGCCGGGTCGCGGCGTACATCACCGACATCGTTCCGCCCATGCAGTAGCCCATGAGGTGGACGTCCTCGGCTCGGGCGTCCGCGCAGGCCGCCGCGACGCAGTTGTCGGTGTACCGGCCCACGTAGTCGGCCATCGTCAGCGACTGGTCGAGCCTGGAGGGTTCGCCCCAGTCGATCAGGTAGACGACGAAGCCCGCTTCGAGGAGGCGCTGGACGACGCTCCGGTCGGGCTGCAGATCGAGGATGTCGGGCCGGTTGACCAGCGCGTAGACGACGAACACCGGCGTCGCGTGGCACCGCTCGTCGGGCTCGTACCGGCGGAGTTCGAGCTTGTTCTCCCTGTAGACGACCTGGCTGTCGGTGTGGCCCATCTCGGCCGAGAGGAGTCTGGCGACCTGTTCGGGCGCAGCGCCGGCACGCTCGATGGCCTCGGCGGCGACGCCGAGAGCGTACGTGTGGGCGTCGGCGGGGGCTGTCATCCCGTCCACCGTCCGGACCGTTGCCGTGCCGGCCGCCACACTCGCGGGGAGCCACCTCTCCACGGCGCCACGACCGGACCGCTCATGGTGTGGTATTGAACGGGGACCCCTAAAGTGGGTTGTCCCGCGGCCGCGGTGACGCTCACGCGATGCAGATGTCGACGAAGTTCCGGAGGATCTGCAGCCCGGTTTCCCCCGATTTTTCGGGGTGGAACTGGGTGCCGAACACGTTGCCGGCCTCGTTGGCGACGACGCTCGGGAAGGTGACGCCGTAGTCAGTCGTGGCAACGGCCGCGCCCGCGTCCTCGGGGTCGGCGTAGTACGAGTGGACGAAGTAGGCGTACTCGCCATCTACTCCGTCGACGAGCGGGTGGTCGCGCTCGACGGAGAGGTCGTTCCAGCCCATCTGGGGAACCTTCACGTCCCCGGGAAATCGGAGGTTCGTCCCCGGGATGAGGTCGAGTCCCTCGGCGTCACCCTCCCCCTCGTGGTCGGCTTCCTCGCTCGTGGTGAGGAGCATCTGCATGCCCAGACAGATGCCGAACAGCGGGGTCCCCGCCTCGGCCTGTTCGACCAGCGTCTTCCGGAACGGCCCTGCGTTCTCCATGCCTTCGCTGAACGCGCCGACACCCGGGAGAACGATCCCGTCTGCCTCGCTGACGGCCGCGGGGTCGCTCGACACATCGACGTCCGCGCCGGCGCGTTCGAGACCCCGCGTGACGCTCCGCAGGTTGCCCAGCCCGTAATCGACGACGACCACCTCGGCTGCGGTCTGCCGTGCACTCATGCCCCCGAATACGCCCGGCCCCGATAAGTGCGTTCCCCCCTACGTCCGCACTCTATGGGCGTTCTCGCACGGATACTCGCGGACTCGTACATATTATATAGTCCTATATATTAATTCGAGAATAACATAGGAACGTTTTATTTCACCTCTGTGTTTAGCCGGGAACATGCGTCAAAGACGCACTTTCCTGAAAGGACTCGGTGCCGTCGGGACCGTCGGCTTGCTGGCTGGCTGTGGTGGCGATGGTGGCGACGGCGACGGCGGCGACGGCGACACCGGCGGCAGTGATGGGAGCGATGGCAGCGGCAGTGATGGGAGCGATGGCAGCGACGGTGGCGGCGGTGACGACGGCGAGATGGACACGCCGACGCCGGAACCGTCGGTCACCTTCGGCGGCGACGGCGAAATCAACTTCAACCTCTCGCCGAGCGTGCCCCAGGAGGACCTGAACGTCCAGTACTCGCCGCTGCGCGACCACATCCAGGAGTACGTTACGTCGAACTACGACACGCCCGAGGGACTCGAAGCCCGCATGAACATCGGGAGCAACTACAGCGCGGTCAGCCAGGCGCTGGGCCAGGGGACCGCCGACCTCGCGGAAACCGGACCCTTCGCTGCCTCCGTCGGCGTC
>JAHENO010000209.1 GCA_018609945.1 Haloarculaceae archaeon
CGTAATGGACGTGCTCAACGTCTCGCATGGCGAGTTGCTCGCACTGGGGGCGTACTTCGCCTTCTCGCTGGTCGTCGGGTTCGGCGAGGGCGGCTTCTGGCTCGCACTCGTCGTCGTGCCCGCCCTCGTCGGGGTTCTCGGCGCCGGCCTGGAGCGGGTGGCGATCAGGCGCGTCTACGGACGTGGCCAGCTCGCACAGATCCTCCTGACGTTCGGGCTCTTGCTGGTGATCTACGATCTGAAACAGATCGTCTGGGGCAGAGAGGCCAAACTCCTCTCGCCGCCGGCAGCGCTGAACCAGCCCGTCGAACTGCTGGGGTTCTCGTACTCGCTGTACAGTTACTTCATGATCGTCGCCGGGGCGACGCTGGCGCTGGTGACGTGGGTGTTGTTGCGGTACACCCGGTACGGACTGGTGATCCGTGCCGGGGCCGCGGACCGCGAGATGGTCCGGAATCTCGGGATCGACATCGACCGGTACTACACGGTCGTGTTCGGGTTCGGGGCGGCGCTGGCTGCCTTCGGGGGGGTCGTCCTCGGCGGCCACCAGAACGTCAACCTCGGGATGGGCAACGCGGTCATCATCCCGGCGTTCGTCATCGTCGTCCTGGGCGGGCTCGGGAGTTTCCGCGGGGCCGTCGTCGGCGGATTGCTCGTCGGTGTCGTCCAGAGTGCGGTCAGCACGTTCCTCCCCGAGTTCCAGGGGATGGTCATCTTCCTGCTGATGATCGGCGTGTTGCTCGTCCGGCCCCGCGGGCTGTTCGGCACCGGGGCCGACGCGGCCGGCGGCGCGGATTCGAGCGAGTTCGTCGGTGGCCTCGACGGCGGGGTGCTCGGGGACCGTCTGCGTTCGCGTCTGGGGCTCGGACTCGTCGGCGCGCTCGCGCTCGTGCCCGTCTTCGAGGGCGTCATCTACTCGGGATTCGTGGTGTCGCTTCTGATTACCGTGCTCATCTGGGCGCTGTTCGCGATGAGTCTCGACGTGATTCTCGGGTACGCCGGCCTCATCTCGCTGGGACAGGCGCTGTTCTACGGGCTGGGAGCCTACGCCGTCGTGCTGACGCTGCTGCACGTCTCGTCGTCGGCGTTCGTCGCCCTCGCGGTCGCACTCGGCGCCTCGGCGATTGCGGCCTGGCTCGTGAGCCACCTGGCCATCCGGGTTTCGGGCGTGTACTTCGTGATGATCACGCTCGCCGTCGCGGAGGTGGTTCACGAGGCCGTGTTTACCATGGACCTCACGGGAGGGAGCAACGGGCTCTTCGGCGCGCCCGAACCCCTCTACGGCGTCGGCGCTTTCGGATTCCGCTTCGACGAGGTCATCGTCGGCGTCGAACCGCTCGCGTTCACCGGGGACGCGCTGTTCTACTACGTCCTGCTCGTGACAGTCGTCGCCTCCTATCTGTTCGTACGGCGGGTCATGGAGGCCCCCTTCGGGAGCGTTCTCCGGGCAATCCGCGAGAACGAACCCCGGGCGCGGTTCGTCGGCTACGACGTCCGCGCGGCCAAGCGGCGGGCCTTTCTCCTCAGCGGAACGCTGGCCGGCCTCTCGGGCGCCATGTTCGGCCTCTACAACGGCTTTGCTGCCCCCTCGTTGCTCCACTGGATCAACAGCGGCGAGGTAATCGTGATGGCGGTCCTGGGCGGGTCGGGCACGCTCTATGGCCCGATGATCGGGGCCGCTGTGTTCACTGTCTTCGAGGAACGACTCGCCTCGCTCGTCCCCTGGTGGCGACTCGTGCTCGGCTCGCTGTTCGTTCTCGTCGTCCTGTTCCTCCCGAAGGGTCTCATCTCGCTCCCCACGCGGCTGGCCGGCCTGACCCATTCACCCCGGCCGCCCACAGACGAGAAACGGGAGGTCGACACCGACGATTGACAGGCCCGACGGTTCCCGGGACCAGTATACTTTAGTGTCACTCCTCGATACGGGGGGACATGCCAACCGACGAGAGGACGAACGGGGCAGCGTTTCGGGATGGGACGACGCGACGGCGCGCGCTGCAGTACCTGTCAGGTGGTGCCCTGGCCGTGTCGCTCGGGGCTGCCGGCTGCGTCCAGGAGACCGACGACGGCGGTGACGGCGGGGGCGACGATGGCGGTGACGGGAGCGACGGCGGCGCCTCGGACGGCGATGGTTCGGACGAGGACGGGTCGGGCGATGGATCCAGCACCGACGGCGGGACCGACATCGGGACCGTCACCGTCGGTGTGCTGGTACCCGAGAGCGGTCCCTCCGCTCCACTGGGGCAGGCACAGCGACAGGGTGCGCAACTGGGGGTTGCCTTCGTCAACGAGAGCGACGCGTTCGACTTCGAGATCGAACCGGTGTACGAGGACACACAGACGGACCCGTCGACGGGCCGACAGCAGGCCGAGAAGGTCGTCGAGGAGGACGGCGCACAGTTCGTCGTCGGCGCCCTGGAGAGTTCCGTCGGCCTGGCTGTCGCCGACTTCGCGGGCGGGGAGGACGTGGTGTACATGTCCGGTGCCGCCGCCGTCGAGATTACCGGCGAGGAGTGCAACGCCAACACGTTCCGCTACGAATCCAACGCCGCACAGCACATGGCGGGTCTGACCGACTTCGCCGCACGCGAACTCGGGACGAAGTGGTGGCTCCACAGCACCGACGAGGCCTACGGGCAGTCCGCGTTCGAGCAGATCGAGCGCCGGATCGAGGCGCAGAGCCTCGACGTCGATATCGTGGGCCGGACCCAGCCCGATTTCGGCACCGAGAACTACGGCCCGCAGATCAGCCAGATCTCCAACTCCGAGGCGGAGGTGCTGGCCATCCCGGAGACCGGCGCGGACCTCATCAACTTCATGAAACAGGCCGAGAGCGCGGGACTCAAAGACGAAGTCGAGATCATCGGCACGGCGCTGTTCGCACAGGTCTCCCGGGCAGCCCTCGGGGCGACGGCCATCGGGACCTACTCCTCGGTGCTGTACAACCACCAGCTCGAAACTGGCGACAACCGGCAGTTCGTCGACGCGTACGCGGGCGAGTACGACGCTCCGCCGGGGAACTTCGCCAGAGTGGGCTACGAACTCGTCCGGACGGCCGCCCGCGGCATCCAGGAGGCCGGCACGAGCGGTCCCGGCGAGGTCAGCTCGGCGCTGGAGGATCTGCCGATGACGACTATCCTCGGCGAGACGGCCTACCGGGCCTGTGACCACCAGGCCGTCAACCCCGTCTGGACCGGACAGATCGTCGAGGCCGACGGGGGCACCGCGGTCGAACTCATAGAGAAGGTCGAGGGTCCGGACACGGTCCGCCCCTGCGAGGAGACCGGCTGTAGCATGTGATGGCCCGCGACGCTCTCCTGGCTGTCGACGCGGGCACGAGCACGATCAAGGCCGTCGCCTTCGATACGGAGGGAGCCGAACTCGGGAGTGCCCGGCGCGAGACGGAAACGCTGCATCCGGAACCGGGCCACGCGGAACAGGAGATGGCTACAGTCCGTGACCGAACCTTCGGGGTCCTCCGTGAACTCGTGGGGGACCTACCGTCGGCGGTCGAGCCCCACGGACTCGGCATCACGGGACAGGGCGACGGCCTGTGGGCGGTCACCAGCGACGGGCAACCGGCCGGGACCGCCATCCTCTGGTCGGACAGCCGTGCCGCCCCGCTTCTCGAGGAGTGGGAGGCCGATGGCACACTCGACGAGATCGTCGAGCAGTGCGGATCCGCCCCGTATCCGGGGATGAGCCTGCCACTCCTGGTCTGGCTGTCCCGGAACGAACCCGAGCGGTTCGACTCCATCGGGACGGTACTCTCCTGCAAGGACTGGCTGGCCCACGAACTGACGGGCGTAGCGTCCATCGACCACAGCGAGGCGACCGTCCCGTACCTCGACAGCTCGACCGAGCGAATCGACCCGGAAATCTTCGAGACCGTCGGCCTGCCCGAGGGCCAGGAGTTGCTCCCGGATCTGACGGCACCGACGGAGGTGGTCGGGACGGTTACGGAGGCGGCGGCCGGCGCGACCGGTCTGGACGTGGGGTTGCCGGTGGTGTCGGGACCGTTCGACGTCCCGGCCTCGGGGATCGGGAGCGGGACAGCGACACCCGGTGACGGTTCTGTCACGCTCGGCACGTCGCTGACCCACCAGGTGCTCGCGGACGGTCCCAGCGCGGACGCGGCCGGCATCGGAATGGCGCTCGGCGTCGACGGGCTCTGGACCTACGCCGTCGGGTCCAACGCCGGGACGCCCAGCCTCGACTGGGCTGCCGACGCCGTCGCGGACGTGGCCGACGTGGCCGATCTGGAACCGCTCGCGACGCAGGCACCCGTCGGGAGCGACGGCGTGCTCTATCACCCGTACCTGAGCACGACCGGCGAACGCGGGCCGTTCGTCGATCCCGACGCGCGGGCGCAGTTCCTCGGCCTCACCCCCGAGCACGACACCGAACACCTGGTACGGGCCGTCTACGAGGGACTGTCCCTGGCGGTGCGGGACTGTATCGAACACCTGCCGGCCGACACGCCGTCGGTGGCGGCGAGCGGCGGCGGCGCGCGCTCGGACCTGTGGTGTCAGCTCCTCGCCGACTGTCTTGATCGGTCCGTCGTCGTCCCCGCGGACGCGGAGCCCGGTGCCAAAGGGGTCGCCGTCGTCCTCGGGGTCGCACTCGGGGAGTACGACTCGCTCGCCGCGGGCGTTGACCGGGCTGTCTCGGCCGACCGCCGGTACACGCCGCGGGAGGCCAACGCCGCAGTCTACGACAGCCTGTACGATCTCTTCGTCGACGTGCGCGAGGAGATGGAAGCCGTCTGGACCCGCCGCGGGGAAGCCTATCGCGAACTCGACGATTCCTGACGGGTGAGTGCCCGGGGAGGCGACCCCGGGGCAGTTCACCACTGGCGGGTCTACACTTCGAGTTCGGCCAGCCGGTCGGCGAGTGCCGCCCGGCCGGACTCGTTCATCGTCCGGAGCGGCTCCCGGAGCGGCCCCGGTTCGACCGGGACGTCCAGCACGTCGAGGGCAGTTTTCACGCCGGCCATGTACGGACCGGACTTGAGCGCGTCCCGGATCTCGAAGACACGCTCCTGGAGGCCTCGCACCGCGTCCCAGTCGCCGGCCCGGTAGGCGTCGTAACAGTCGACGACGAGCGACGGGACGACGTTCGCGACGGCGCTGACGGCGCCCGCGGCACCCAGGCCGAAGCCCGCATGGAGCAGCGAGTCCGACCCCACGAGGTAGGTCGCCCCGGGTTCGCGTGCCATCGCCTGGGCGAACCAGGGAACGTCCTTGCTCGAATCTTTCAGGCCCGCGATGCCATCGAGGGCCGCGATATCCTCCCACGCGTCCAGCGAGAGTTGATTGCCGGTCCGCGAGGGGATGTGGTAGACGTACACCGGGCAGTCGACGGCGTCGGTGACGGCCTCGTAGTGGGCGAGTGCGGCGTGGTCGTCGACCGGGTAGTAGTAGGGCGTCACGGCGACGA
>JAHENO010000210.1 GCA_018609945.1 Haloarculaceae archaeon
AGGACCTGCTCGGGCGGGTGCTCGACGGCTCGGGCAACCCCATCGACGGCGGCCCGGAGATCGTCCCGGACGAACGCCGCGACATCGTCGGGTCGGCCATCAACCCCTACGCCCGCGAGTACCCCGAGGAGTTCATCCAGACGGGCGTCTCTGCCATCGACGGCATGAACACGCTCGTGCGTGGCCAGAAACTGCCCATCTTCTCGGGGTCGGGCCTGCCACACAACGAACTCGCCCTGCAGATCGCCCGCCAGGCGACCGTCCCCGAGGAGGAAGGCGAGGAGGGCAGCGAGTTCGCGGTCATCTTCGGCGCGATGGGCATCACCGCCGAAGAGGCAAACGAGTTCATGGACGACTTCGAGCGCACGGGCGCGCTCGAACGGTCGGTCGTGTTCCTCAACCTCGCGGACGACCCGGCCGTCGAGCGCACCGTGACCCCGCGGCTGGCGCTGACGACCGCGGAGTACCTCGCCTTCGACAAGGGCTATCACGTGCTGGTCATCCTGACGGACATGACCAACTACTGTGAGGCGCTGCGCGAGATCGGCGCCGCCCGCGAGGAGGTGCCCGGCCGCCGCGGGTATCCGGGGTACATGTACACCGACCTGGCGTCGCTGTACGAGCGGGCCGGCCGCATCAAGGGCGTCGAGGGGTCGGTCACGCAGATCCCCATCCTGACGATGCCCAGCGACGACATCACCCACCCGATCCCCGACCTGACGGGCTACATCACCGAGGGACAGATCCTCGTCAACCGGACCCTCAACAGCCAGGGGATCGAGCCGCCGATCAACGTGTTGCCGTCGCTGTCGCGGCTGATGGACGACGGCATCGGCGAGGAGCTGACCCGTGGCGACCACGGCGGCGTCTCCGACCAGCTCTACGCGGCCTACGCCGAGGGCGAGGACCTGCGCGACCTGGTGAACATCGTCGGCCGCGAGGCACTCTCCGAGCGGGACAACAAGTACCTCGACTTCGCGGACCGCTTCGAGGAGACGTTCGTCCAGCAGGGCTACGACACCAACCGCGACATCGAGGAGACGCTCGACATCGGCTGGGACCTGCTCTCGATGCTCCCCGAGGCGGAACTCAACCGCGTCGACGAGGACTACATCGAGGAGTACTACCAGGAAGAGGCCGAGGCCGTCACTGCCGACGACTGATTCCGGCGTCCCGGTTTTCGGCCCGCTCTCGCGCCCTCGGTCCTGCTCGCTTACGTCGACTCCGGATCCGTCGCGTCCTTGACCGCTTTTTCGACTGTCTCCTCGACTGTCTCCTCGACCGTTCCGGAAACCTCCTCCGAGACTGCTTCCTCGACGGTTTCCTCGACCGTTCCGGCGACCTCCTTCTCGACTGCCGCCACCTCCTTGGAGACGGCTTCGCCGACCGTCTCGGTCATCTCCTCGGAGACGGTCGCCGTGACTTCCTCGGTCAGGTCCTCTTCGACCTGCTGGGCGATCTCGCGGGTCATCCACTCGGGGTCGTAGCGGGCCATCTTCCAGACGACGTGGGTGGCGTAGGCGAGGAAGACGCCGACGCCGAAGGCGGCGCCGACGGTGGTTCCCACGACGACCATGAGGATGATAGCCGCCAGTATCCACATCCCGTATGCGAGGTCGACCAGCGAGTCGACGCGTGATGGGTGCATACCCGAGAGACGCACGACGGCCTAAAAAAGGGCTAGACGTCCAGTTCGTCGAGGTCGTAATCGGAGATTTCGACGCCCTCGCCCGTGACGTCGGCGATGAACACGCCGTTGCCCGACCCGGTGTCGCGCTCGGCGGCGGCCTTCACGCCCGCGGCGGCGACCTGCCGGGCCTCCTCGTTGGTCATGCCCTCCTCGTAGCGGTCCTCGAGGGTCCCGTAGGCGACGGTGAGCCCCGACCCGGTGACGGTGTAGTCGTCCTCCATGACGCCGCCGGCGGGGTCGATGCTGTAGACGTGCGACCCCTCGTCGTCGACACCGGCGAGGACGGGGTTGATCGCGAGGAACGGGCCCCCGCGGGCGAAGTTGCCAGCGAGCGTCGACAGTGCCGTCATGCTCATGTGCTCGCCGCGGCGCGCCTCGTAGAGGTTGACCTCGGCGCGCATCGTCCGGATGAACGACTGTGCGCCCCCGACCGAGCCGACCAGCGTGAGCGCGGCCGTCGGGTGGATCTGCTCGACCTTCTGGACGTTCTTGTTGGAGACGAAGCGGCCCCCGAGGCTGGCGCGCTTGTCCGTCGCGATGATGGCTCCCTCCTCGGTGGCGATGCCGATGGTCGTCGTGCCGGTTTTCGCCACGGTGTCCTCGTCGCGCGCGACGCCTCCTTCGTCGGGCAACGACCCCAGTTCCGGCTCGTAGGGATCGTCGTGTAGCCGGCCCGAGAGTCCGTCCGTCTCGAATCCAGGTATCCTGTCCTGCATTACCCTCGTCTACTGGATGGTCACGTAAAAAAGGAACCGTTCGGGCGGACGAGCCCGGGGGTGTGGATGTTGGTGTAGGTGGCGGTGCGGGTGGCGGTGCGGATGGCGGTGCGGGTGGGTGGGTCCAGCGATCAGGTGGCGGTTTGCTCGTACTTCTCGCCGAGGCGTTCGACCGCCCGGTGGACCGGCAGCCCGAGACCGAGCCGGTCCGCGACCAGCGCGAGCGGCATCGCCACGATACCCACGAGCAGGGTCAACTGATACAGCACGAGCAGCGTTGCACGGTAAGCGCGTTCCATCGTACTTCGGCCGTCTCTCTACGACTGGTGGTATATAAGCTTTTCCCGGATTTTCTCACGATTTATCATTCTGTTACTCCGAGCGACCGGCCGCTGTCTTTCGGTTTTCGCCAACCCATCTCGCAAGTGGTATATCGGCGGGAGACCCCGGACACGTATATAATCGAACCGTTGGAAACGGGGGTGGTCGCGATAAGTTATGAATATTATTCCGGTGACGTGCGCGCCGTCCGGCGAGGAACCCCGCGGCCAGCAACCGGCCGGCGAACTGCCGGGGCCGGTCGGGGTGAGCAGGGCCCGGAGACGAATCAAAAGAACCGAATAGCGCCCGGAGCAGACATCAGGTATGAACTACCGAGTCGTGCTCGAGGCGGCCTGGCTGGTCCACGACGTGGAGAACATCGACGACGCCATCGGCGTGGCGGTCAGCGAGGCCG
>JAHENO010000211.1 GCA_018609945.1 Haloarculaceae archaeon
CCGATGCCTGTCATGAACGCCTGCGTCGTGATGACGGGGATGTCGAACTGGTCCTCGTTGAGCGACGTCGTCGCGACGATCAGGTCGTAGTTGCCGCCTCTGGCCTTGCTCGGGGCCTCCGTGGCCTTCGCCTTCGTCAGCGTGCCGAGTTCCACGCCGCGCTCGGGGAGTTCTTCCTTGAGTTTTTCGCGGACGACCGTCGACGTGGCGACTGACGTCCCACACACCACCAGGATGTTGCTTGGCATGGTAGAGAATGTCGTCACAAATCGATAAAAGCTTTGCGCTCATCGCGGCGAGGGTGCTGCCCGTGGCTGTGTCACCCCGAGCGGGCGGCAGCTATTTTAACCACGCGCGTGTTAGCTGTGTCTGATGCGGACAGTACACACCGCAGTCAGCGGCGAAACGGCCGAGGGTGTGTTGCGGGAGCTGGGGCAGTTCGCCATCGACCGGGGACACGCCTCGGAGGGGTACGTCGAGGCGCTGCTGGACCGCGAGGCGGAGTTCCCGACCGGGCTGGCCGTGCCGACCGCCGAGTTCGACATCGCAATCCCGCACGCCGACCCCGAGTACGTCGAGGAGAGCGCCGTCGTGCTCGCGCTGCCAGACCGGCCGGTGGCGTTCCGCGACATGGACGACCCCGACGATACCGTCGCGGCGGGCGTCGTCATGCTGTTGCTCGCCGACGAGGGCGAGGAGTACACTGCCTTCCTCTCGAACCTCGCGAACCTCTTCCAGCACCCCCAGTTCGCCGAGGCCGTCGAGGCCGGGGACCCCGAGTGGATCCTCGACCTCGTCGACGGGGCGTGTCTGTAAATCGGCTGCTGAGCCCAGGGTCCGTCTCGGTCGCCAGCGCCGGTTCGACGGATTCTCTTTTACAGTAGTACGAGTGTAACGGTAATCGACGGGGACGAGCGGTGAGACGGCCGCCGGGAAGTGCACGCACGACCGGGCCTGAAGTTTTATTGAGGTTGCTGTCGAATGGACGCTCTGTATGTCACAGGCCTACCCACGCGTGCTCGGGCACATCGGGCTGACCGTCGACGACATCGACGCGGCCTACGAGTGGTACAGGGACGTCCTCGGTTTCACGCCGGTGATGGAACCCGACACGGTGACCCCGGAGGACGGGCACTTCTACAACCTCGCCGCGGACGCGGTCGGGTTCGAGTTCGACGAGATGCGGATCGCACACATGGCCACGGGCAACCACGTCGGGTTCGAACTGTTCGAGTTCGAGGACACCGACGGGCACAACGACCCCGACCCGGTCGACCCGGGCCTCTTTCACATCTGTGTGGAGGACCCCAACATCGAGGCGCTGGCCGAGGAAATCGTCGAGACGGGCGGGGAACAGCTCTCGGACATCTGGACCATCTTCCCCGACTATCCGGAGTACAAGATGTGCTACTGTGCGGACCCGTGGGGCAACATCGTCGAGGTCCACTCGCGCGGGTACGAGCACATGCACGCCAACCTCGCCGAGGACGACCCGCCGGCCCGATAGTTATTTGACCGGTGGGTGTGCAACGACCACCGATGCTGGCACTGCGTTCGGTCACGGAGGTCGCCACGGTCCTCGCGGGGGTTCCCACGGAGGCACTGCTGGCTGCGGTCGTCGTCCTGGTGGCGCTGGGCTTTCGGGTCGACCCGGACGACGCCGTCCGCGCGGGGTTGCTCGTGGGCGTCGGGTTCGTCGGCGTCTACCTCGTGGTCGGGCTGGCCGTCGGGCGCATCGCGCCGGCGGCCGCCAGGCTGGCCGAAACGACGCCAGCCGCCCCGGGGGCCGTCGACGTCGGCTGGCCTGTCGCCGCCGCCGTCGGGTTCGGCGTCGTCGAGATCGGGTTCTGGCTGATCCCGATCTTCGCGGTCCTGAACCTCCTCCTGTACAAGACGAGGTTCACCTACACGCTCGACGTCGACGTCTGGAACTACTGGCACTTCGCGTTCATCGCCGGGCTGGTGTTCGTCTCGACGGGGAACTGGCCCTACGCGCTGGCGGTCGGGCTCACGCTGGGGCTGTTCTCGCTGGTCGTCGCCGACTGGTTCCAGCCCGCCATCGAGGAAACCTTCGACATGGACGACATCTCCATCCCGCACGCGTTTGCGGGCGTGATGGCCGTCCTCGCCATCCCAATCGACCTCGTGGTCCGGCGGACGCCGCTGGGGACAATTGAGGCTGACCCCGCGGCCGTCCAGGACCGGCTGGGCGTCTTCGGCCAGCCGGTGGTCCTGGGTGTCGTGGTCGGGCTGGGGGTCGGCCTCGCGGCCTACAGGGACGCGCTGACGGTGGCCGAGAGCTGGTACGCCATCCTCGAACTCGCGGTGGTGTTCGCCGCCCTGATGTACATCCTTCCCGAGGTGGCGGGCATCCTCATCGAGGGGATGGACCCGCTGTCCCAGGCAGTCAGGGACTGGCTGACCGACCGTGGGAACGACGAAGTGGCGGTCGGACTGGACGCGGCGGTCCTGGTCGGCGACGAGGCGGTCGCGGCCGCTGGCGTCCTGATGGTGCCGGTGGCACTCGGCATGATGCTCGTCCTCCCCGGGAACGAACTGCTGTGGGGCGTCGACCTGGCCACCTTCCCGTTCTTCTTCGCGATGATGGTCCCGCTCACCGACGGCGACCTCGTGCGGATGGTCGTCGCCGGCACCGTGTTGCTCGTGCCGATCCACTACGTCGCCACGTGGCTGACGCCCCGGATCGTCGAGACGGCCACACACGCCGGCGCACCCACAGTCGAGGAAGGGACCTACACCGTCGCGCTCGCCGGAACGCCGGCCAACGGCGTGCTCGCCTTGCCAGTGCCCGCGGGCCTTCTCGTCGGGCTGGCCGTCGTCGTCGTCCTCCGCGGGGCGCTCGCGCTGTGGCCCCACCGGATGTACGTGCTTGCCGGCGCCTCCGAGGAGCGAGCCGCGGCGTTCGTCGAGCGGCGTCACTAGCGAAACCGGCAGCACTAGCGAGACCGGCGCCACCGGGCCGTCGGGACTGGCGCCACTAGATGTCGGTGACGCGGTCGTACCCGTCGTCGAGTGCAGCGGCGTCCTCGGGGAGGAGCGCGACCACGACGTACTCGGCGTAGTCGCTGACGTACTCGACCAGCGTGGCGATCCGCTCGGAGTCGATCGCCTCCAGGGAATCCAGCAGGAGGAAGGGCACGTCCTCGTAGACGTCGTGTGCCAGGTAGCCCGCCAGCGCGAACACGATGGCGGTCACCTCGCGCTCGCTCTCGCTGAGGTGGGCGACGGTGTCCTCGTAGGTCGTCCCCGTCGCGGTGGTCCGGACGACGTGCAACGCGAAGGTCCGCCCGGTGTCCTCGCTGGCATCGCGCGGTTCGAGCCAGACCCGCTCGATGTTCTCGTAGGCCAGCAGGTCGAGCAGGTCGTCCATCTGGGCGTTGAACTGCTCGACGGCCTCCTCCTCGGTGCGCTCGATGCGCGTGCGCTGTTCGACGATGGCCTCCTGGATGGCCTCGCGCTCGGCCTCCAGGTCCGCACGCTCGGCGACGCGGGCCTCGACGCGCTCCAGTTCCGCTTCGACCTCCTCGCGTTTCTCCCGCAAATCCGCGAGCTCGAACTCCAGTTCGTTGACCGCCTCCTTGGTCTCCAGGAGTTCCCCCTGTGTCCGGCTCTGGAGCTGGTCGACCTCCTGCTCGATGGCCGCGATTTCCTCTGCCAGCTCCGCGGCGCGCTCCTCGAACCGCTCGATCCGGTCCCTGGAGTCGGCAATTTCCTCGCGGAGCGATTCGAGTTCCCGGTCGATGGTCGCCGCCCGCTGGCGCTGCCGGTCGAGGCGATCCCGCCTGGCTTCCAGGTCCGCGAGGCGCTCGTCGAGGCTGTTTGCCGTTGCGAGTTCGTCCTCCCTGACCCGGCGCAGGCGGTCGAGCGTGCTCTCGACGGCCGCCTGGGACACCTCGGACCCGCAGGTCCAGCAGACCACGCGACCCCCCTCGACGAGCCGGTCGGTGACCGACTCAGAACCCTCCGCCACCTCGTCTTCCAGGAGATCGATGTCCGCCCCGTCGATCATCTCCTCGTTGAACTGGATGATCCGCTGGAGGTCGTTCATCGACGCCTCGGCGTCGCGCTTCTGTTCGCGGACGAACTCGATCTGGCGGTCCAGTTCCTCGATAGTCTCCGCCGGCGCGTCCGCCAGTTCTTCCCGCTCGCGTTCGAGGTCCTCGATCTCGGCACGGACCTCCGCGATGGCCGACTCCTCGATGTCGATGTCCGAGCGGACCTCCTCGAGGTCCCGCCGCCGGGCGTTCAGCTCCGCGAGGCGCTCGTCGAGCTCCGAACTCCGGGCGCGCTCCTCGTCGAGTCGGCCGCCGGCCTCGGCCAGCCGCTCGCGTTTCTCGGCCAGTTCACGCTCCGTGGCCGCGATCTCCTCGGCCAGCCGCTCGCGCTCCGCCTGGAGGTCCGGGAGGCGTTTCTCCTGCCCTGCGATGTCGTCGAGTTCTGCCTCGATCTCCCGTCGCTCGGTCTGCAGGCGGGCGATTTCGGCCTCGATGGCGTCCGTGTCGATGGGTTCCATGATGAGGTCCCGGAGCGGGTCGCCCCGCGCGACGGCCTGCCTGACGGGGTTGGCCTCCAGCAGGAACGCGAACAGCTCCGCCGTCCGGGGCTCATCCAGCAGGGCCGTCCCCGACGCGGTGACCGACCTGCCACGCCCGTGCAGCGTCCGCTCGTAGGTATCCCCGCCCAGTTCGAGTACCACGCGTCCGTCCTCGGCGTCGCCTTTCACGCTCGCCGCCGTACTCCCGCAGGCCGCCATGATCGACTGCAAAAACGACGTTCGGTTGGTCGCGTTGCGCCCGACCAGTGCCGTCACGCCCGGCCGAAGCTCGACCGTGGCTGCCTCGATACCGCCGATCCGCTCGACCTCGAGGCGGGCCGTGTCCTCCCGTCGCTGACTCATGTCCACCCCCAGGGCGTCCGCCGTTAAGAACGATGGGAAATTCGTTACAACAGTACGACTGTCACGGTAATCGGACGAGCGCGGCCGTGGCCGGCGTGGGTGTCAGGCGGAGTGGCAGGAACAGCGGCGCGCCTCGAGCAGTTCGTTGACGTCGAACTGGCGCTCGCAGTCCTCGCAGAACACCTGGACGTCCACGAGGACGCGGAAGTCGCCGATATCGACCCGGCCGGTCGACCGGAGCGATTCGAGTTTGTCCTCCGTGACCACCGCGGTGCGGTTCTGGAGTTGCTGGACGTGGGTCGCCTCGGCGGCCACCTGGTCGGTGTCCTCCTCGGTGCGCGTGACGCCGCGGTTGCGGAAGAACGTCCGGATGGCGGCGTGCGAGACGAACTCCTCGCACAGCGCCGAGACGTCGATCCCCTCGCGTTCGAGCTGGCGGTGGACGCGGGTCCGGGAGCCCGACCCAGAGTCGCCCTGGAGGTGCCGGTAGACCGTCCCGATGTCCATCCCGACCGATGAGACCCCCCGGCGGTCGAGGCGCTCGCGCAACAGTTCCCGGTTGAACTCCCCTGCGAGGTCCCGGAGGCTGCGGCGGTCCTGCCGGCGGGTCCAGGCGTCGATCAGGTGGTCCTCGATGTCGAGGCCGTACTCGTCGATCAGCCGGTCGACTTTCCCGCGCCGGCCCCGCCCGCCGTCGGCCGCGTCGCCCGAACTCATACCACTCGGATTTCGGGGCCGCCCTCTTAACGACTTCGCCGCCCGGAGTCGTGTCGCCGTCGCAGCTCCGGCGTCGCAGAAGGGAAGACCGAGCGTACTGCAGAGACAGATACCAGCTGACAGCGGTCAGGAGAGTTCCCGGACTTTCTCGACGATATCGTCGGTATCGGGGAGGATTTCGTCCTCCAGTGACGGGCTGAACGGCGTCGGGACGTCCGGGACGCCGAGCCGCTGGACCGGATAATCGAGGCTGAAGAAGGCCTCTTCGCTGATCTTCGCGGAGATGTGCGACTGGGCGCCGTAGCTGAGCGGTCCCTCGTCGACCACGAGGCAGCGCCGCGTCTTCCGGACACTCTCGACGATGGTCTCGGCGTCCAGCGGCGAGATGGTGCGGGGATTGACGATCTCGACGTCGATGCCCTCCTCGGCCACCCGGTCGGCGGCCTCGAAGGCGTTCCAGAGTTGCTGCTGGGTGGCGACCACGGTGACGTCCTCGCCCTCGCGCTCGACGGCCGCCTCGCCGATCGGGAGCGTGAAGTCCTCGTCGGTCGGCACGGGGCCGGACTTGTTGTAGACGCCGCCGTGCTCGAACAGGAGGATGGGGTCGTCGCTCCGGACGGCGGCCTTGATCAGCCCCTTCGTGTCCCGGGGCGTCGAGATGCAGACCACCTTGAGGCCCGGAATCGCGGCCAGCCAGTGGTGGAGCGACTGGGAGTGCTGGGCGGCGGCGTTGGCGCCCATGACGTTCTTGGTCCGGACCACCAGCGGGAGGTCGAGTTTCCCGCCGAACATGTAGCGCATCTTCGCGACCTGGTTTAAGAGTTCGTCGCCGGCCTCGCCCAGGAACCCACAGTACATCACCTCGACGACCGGGCGCATCCCCGTGGCGGCGGCACCCAGCCCGGAGCCGACCATCGCCTCCTCGCTGATGGGGGTGTTGCGGACGCGCTCGTGGCCGAAGCGGTCGTCCAGGCCCTTGAGGATGTTCGAGGTGCCACCGCGGCCGGCGACGTCGATCCCCTGGATGTAGACCCGCTCGTCGCGTTCCATCTCCTCGCCCAGCGTCCGG